>JAYGDG010000466.1:0-5782 GCA_046583015.1 Pirellulaceae bacterium
ACTGCGGAAGAGATCGTCCAGATCTGGCTCAATACACCGTTCGAAGCCGGACGTCATGCACGGCGACTGGAAAAAATCACTGCTCTTGAGGATGCCAAGGCCGTCTCCCCCCCAGCGGATCCATCCTCGTCTTGCTAGCGGCAACGCCCAGAAAGACCTGCTGCTCGCTGGCCAAAACGGTTAAATCCTGTCGGTCATTCCGATTAGGTGACGCACGTTTGTGCGGTCGTAGCGGTCGCGCCGGAGAAGCTGACAGGTTTCTGCTAAGTTCCTTCTAAAACTGGTCTTAGGTGTCTTGAAGAAGCTCCTGTTGCTGATAGATTCGAACCTATGGGAACGATCCTGCCAGCAGTCCATCGAAACAACGACTGCCAGGTGGTTTTCCCATCCGTAGCACGAATCAGACACCATGTATCAGCCCCCACCGAATTCCAACGACATTGACCACCTGTTACTTAATGCGCGGTTGCGAGATGAGTTGGAACCATTTCTGGACGAGTCGATCGACCTGGTCAATGTTAGCCACATGTCGACGCCGAAGGAAAACGAGTTTCTCGCCTCGATGCTCGCCTGGGAACGAGCGCCCGTGTTACCCATCAGTCAGTGGTTTAACCCGGAACTCATCTTGCCTCATCCGGACATGCTTAACGATGTCCAGTTGCACCGACTTCTCTGGGAGGCCATCAATCAACTTTATGAAGAGAGGATCATTCTCGAATTCACGGATCACCTCTCTGACCGCGACGTATACTGCCTCCTTTATCGCGACATTCTGACATCGCCTGAGAAACGCATTAACTTGCCTAAGAATTATCTACACTGGCATTGCCTGGACATCAACGAAGAGCCTGACACCTGGCTACGTTATTATGCCAACCATGCAGAACGCCAGCAGTGGCAAGAGGATTATGGTGTGCCGCTGCCGGATGCCGAACCCACTCCCTATCCACGACTGATGCCACGACGCCCGCATTAGTTAACTTTTCAGCGGCACTATTATTTGCCTTTCGGCTTCTCCGACTGTACCTGCTTGATCAGTTTTCGAAACAACCGACCTTGGGCGGCTAAGGCGGCAACTCGATCCTTGGGCTGGCTGCTCGCTTCCAGCATCACCCAACCTGCATATTTCGCATCCACGAGCAGTTTAATCAGCGCCGCATAAGGATAATCCGGACTTTGGAGCTCCCGAACGTGCAGTGTGCTACCAAGGTGGTTTTGGACCAGCTTAAAGTTGGCTTCCAGGCCAGCCCCTTGCAAATCCTGGGCGTTCGAATTCCAGCACAGGACCACGTTGTCATGATCCGCTGCATCCATGATCGCCTTGATCGTGGATAACTCGGCACACTGCCCGTGCACTTCCAAACGCACCTTCTGTCCATAACCGGCTGCGAAATCGCCCAGCGTGTGGAGGGCCTTGCCCATCTGTGCAATCGTCTTTTCTCGAGGAACATCGGGATGAAACCGGTCCGGTTTCACTTTCACACCTGTACTGCCGACGTCATGACTTAAAACCAGGAACTTCTTAGTCGCTTCGATGGCCCGTTTCACAACAGCCGGGTCGGGATTATCAAAACGTTCATTGCTCCCCAAACCAGCTAACACGACTGGACTGTCACCAAATCGCTTCTGCACGTCCTGGCGCTGCTTAGACGTCAAACTTGGCTCCACTCCATGCGCGTGGGTCGTTCGCAATTCAACACCTAAGACGGCCGCCTTTTCACAATTTTTTAGCAGCGTCGGCAGGTCCCAGTCCTTGCCCCACTGGTAGGTCACCAGTCCAAAGAACATATTGTCCCCGGGACGATCGGCCGCCCGCAAAAGACCGGCTCCCGTCAGCCCCCATGTGCACGTGGTTGTCGTAGCGGCACAAACACCCAGAAATCTTCGACGAGTTGCCTGGAACATAATGTGTTTCTCCTTAGCAGGAAGGTGAGTGGATTCAATTTAGCGATCTTGGGGTGGCTTGGCCAGCTAACGGCTGGCCGTTTTCTGGCATGGCAACTTCCCGGCAAGAAATAGCTGCAATTGATCGATAAAGCGTTACAATAATGAGACGTTACCCGCAGTGGCCATGCACTCCACTCAAGTAACCTTGCGAAGCCGTCTTTACCACACCTGCAGGAGACTTAATTGCATGTCAGCGCAATACCCATCGGTTGCTGGACCCTGTTTAACACGCACAGGAGCAAGTTACCTGTTCACAGTCGTTGCCTGCTGTTTGCTGATCCCAACGACCAGCAGTCATTCTCCACTAGCGGCGCAGGAACAGCCTGGCAAGGATATCTTCAGTTCGCGTACTGGAATTCCACCAGCGGTCGCTGTCTACAAGGGCCGTCGCGTCGCCATGACCATGCACTACAAGGGTGCCGAGTGGCTAATCCGTAATGAACGGGAACGGGAAGAACGCTGTTCGTTGATGCTCGCTAACCTGGGAGTGAAGCGGGGCATGACCGTCTGTGACATGGGATGCGGAAATGGTTTCTATGCCCTCCAGTTGGCCAAGATGGTAGGACCCCAGGGACAAGTCCTGGGAGTCGACATCCAGCCTGAAATGCTGAAATTCCTGCGGGACCGCATGGAACAAAGAAACATCAACAATATCACCCCGATCCTCGGCTCTCTGCATGATCCCCGGCTGCCAAAAAACCAAGTCGACCTGGTTCTGCTGGTTGATGTCTATCATGAGTTTTCACACCCAGAACAGATGTTAAGAGCGATTCGCGACTCACTCAAACCGACCGGTGTGGTAGCGCTACTGGAATATCGCAGCGAGGATCCTAAAGTGCCCATCAAGCTACTGCACAAGATGAGCAAGAAGCAGATTATGAAGGAGTTTCCACCCAACGGATTTAAACTTGTCAAAGAATACGACAAGCTACCGTGGCAACACATGATGTTCTTTGGACGCGACGAAACGTACCAGCCAAAACCCTGATCCCTATAACTCCCAGAGCAGTAAAACGGCATAAGTCAGATCGTTAGGTTGCAAGCCACCGGGTGTGTTGTCGTAACGGTCATTTAAGTCAAATTTCAGACTTAGATCTCTTGCCTGGTCCAATAGAATTTTCCAGCCCACGTCGGTCTCCAGGCGAAAATCTGCAAAGCGGCTCCAGTCAGGAAGATACTGCACTTCCATCTCGAACTGCTGTCGATCCGTGACTCGTCGCTTCAACTGCATGCCGAAAATAGCTTCCGGGACCGTCCTGTTCGTCGGCCCACCAATTTCCTGGGAAAAACCGCTACCCCAGCGCCAGACCAACTCGGTCCAATCGGTGCCCACCAAACGGTAATCCAGTCCTCCATTGGCACTGATTCGCGAATCAAATGCTTTGAACTCGTCATAATCGAAAGCAAAATGGACAAAGCCTCCCAGCCGTGATTGGCCAGTCCACTTCTGCTCCAGATCAAGTAACGCGTGGTGGTCCGTTTTAAAACCGCTCGAATTCACCTTGGCGTAGTCAAATCCAACTTCAAACACTCCGCCACTCGTCTGGCGAGCGAAATCAAAGCCAGTATGCAAATTGAAATTACGTGTGTTTCCCTCGCTGCCATTAAGACCCAATTCCAGGCTGCCCGTCCACGTCTTCTTAGCCTCCACCACGACGGGATCGTCAGCAGGTTTGAGCCACGCCGGCGCTGCCAACGGCTCCACCGCGGGTAGCCGCTGAACACCCGGCTGGTCCAGAAGATCATCGCCGAGCAAGACGGTTCCCGATAAAACTAGCAAGCCAGCTAGCAAACCCAACCGTTGCAAGAAAAAGCCACCGGCTGGGAGCGATAAAACGAGGCCAGTGTCACGGGTTCGTGGAGTCACCAGAACGCACAGTCCAAGAAGGTTCAGAGAAGAGAAAATGAGCGGGAGAGGTATTCTGCAAACGGACGTCGTTTACGACAAGAGCAATTGTGCCAAAACCCCGTGGTTTCAAGCTAATAAGTCATTTTCGACTTATTCACTGGCTGGATTGACCAGTTCTCGAAAGCGTTTCATCAAGTCACAGGTCACCGGTCCGGGCGTCCCGGTACCAATCTGACAGTCATCTACCTGCACCACCGGCACCACCTCCGCGGCGCTGCCCGTTAAAAAACACTCATCGGCCTGGTAGACATCATCCAACTTGATCGTCGGCTCACGAACTTCCATACCAGCTTCCTGGGCCAGATCCATGACGGCCTGGCGCGTGATGCCTTCCAGGATGCCGGCATCGGTAGCGGGAGTGACCAGGCAACCTGACTTCACCAGGAAAATATTGTCCCCGGTACATTCGGCAACTTCGTCGCGATGATTCAACATCAAGGCTTCCACACAGCCCGCCTGAAGTCCTTCAATCTTAGCGAGAATATTATTGAGATAATTGAGTGATTTGATCCGCGGATTCAACGCATCCGGATGGTTTCTGCGGGTTGCAACTGTCACGATCTTCAAGCCGTTCTCATAGTACTCATCCGGATAGAGCGTGATATGGTCCGTGATAATAATCACTTGCGGGTCGCTCGTTAGGTTAGGATCGAGGCCCAGGGTGCCAGCTCCGCGAGTGACCACCAGCCGAATGTAACCGTCTTGAATATCATTGGCAGAGAGCGTCGCGGTCACTGTTGCGGCCAAGGCCTCCTGGGTCACTGGGATCTCGAGCCAGATGGCCTTGGCCGAATCCCATAAGCGATGTAAATGTTGCTCTAAGCGGAACACCTGGCCGCCGTAACTGCGCATGCCTTCAAAAACACCGTCACCGTAGAGCAAACCATGATCATAGACACTGACCCGGGCATCTTCTTTGGCGTAGAGCGTACCGTTGATATTGACTTTCAAAGACATTGATCCAACTTAACCCGCAGGAAAATCTCTTTTCAGATGTCACCAGGCACCAGCGACTGCATCCGACCTTCCACCAGTTCGACCGTACGATCCGCCTGGCGGGCAATGGTCTGATCATGAGTCACCATGACTATAGTGAGGTTCTGGTCTTGGTTCAAGGTGCGCAAGATCTGCATAATATCTTCTCCAGTCTTGCGGTCGAGATTTCCAGTTGGCTCGTCGGCCAACAACACCTTGGGATCTGCAATCAAGGCCCGGGCAATGGCAGCCCGCTGCAATTCGCCACCGGACAACTGGCGAGGTTTGTGCTGCAATCGATGCGAGAGGCCAACGAGATCAAGCAAGTGTTTCGCCCGTTGCGTGTTCGCTCGTCGCTGGCACCAGTAACGAAAAACGCCGTGCCGAATCATCAATGGCATCAACACGTTCTCCAGCATACTTAATTCAGGAAGCAAGTGATAAAACTGAAAGACCATGCCGAGATAACGATTGCGCAGAATATCTCGAGAGGTCGCTGGCAGATCATCAATCCGGTTGCCCTCAAAAAAGACTTCCCCGTCATCTGCTTCATCGAGCGTTCCCAACAGGTGCAGGAGAGTGCTTTTCCCCGAGCCACTTTGACCGATGACCGCCTGAAATTCCCCCTGTCGCACCTCGAAGTCTACGCTCTGAAGCACCTTGATCAGGAGCTTACCCTTCCGATAGTTCTTGACCAGCCCCCTGGTCTCCATGGCCAACGGGACCGACGGTTCGGTTGCACCAGCTGTCTCGACGTCCGGGCGACGCTCGACGTGGCTGCCGGCCAGGTCCAGGCCTGGCGAGTTTTCAAGATGCAGCTGAGAAGAACTACTCATAACGCAAGGCCTCCACGGGATGCAATTTTGCTGCATGCCTGGCAGGCAGAATACTGGCCAGTACGGCAATCCCCACCGCTCCCACCACCACCAGCGCAATGGTGAACGGTTCGAT
>JAYGDG010000585.1:0-2084 GCA_046583015.1 Pirellulaceae bacterium
CGGGCGGTTGCTGATGGCGGTGAAGGTGAAACGGCAGCGGCCGACGCCCGCTTGGACGTTAAACGAGATCAATTCATCTCGCCGGCGGATGCTCTGATGCTGATCAATTATTTGAACGGCGTAGCCGAAGAAGCGGCGCAAACTGCAGACGCTCCGCTGGGCGAAGGTGAAGGCGCAGTGCCGATCATGGGACCGCAGCCTGCCACGCAGTCGGGCGCGGATGATGACAAGTCGACGGTTGCGGCCGGGCTAGAGGCAGATCTCTTTGCCGAGGCTATTTTGCCGACCGTGGATCCAGCCAGAAATCAGCAGACGCTGTCAGAGAGCGCCACGTCGATGACCCGTCAGGATCGAGTATTTGCCAAGCTGCACGATGATGCAGCTGGTGAAGCCGATAGCCTGCTCGACGACCTGGCAACTGATGTCTGCCAGGCCTGGCTCTCCTAAGTCTCGCCCTCCCATGGCAGACTTACCTTAAAGCTCTTGGGTCTCCAGCGAGGCCCTGGTGCGCTTCCGGTAGCAGCTGTTTGCTTTGACGCGAATCAAGATAGAAAATGATCGTGGCAAGGCTCTCTTTTTATCTGCCGGGACAGCGTTGCGGTCCCTTTGAGACCTCTTTTTCCACTTTCCATTTCGCTCCACGTGATTGGCACGGGGCTGCTCCAGCGGCTACAATTTTACGGTAGTTGTTTCTTTTGCCGCCACGGGTCCCTTCTGATGGGATTGGTTGACGGTGAATTGACCGGAATGATGGGAAGTTCGACGGCATGAAACTGAGTTCAATTCCCCAAGTGGTCCGAAATGCCCGCCGCTGGACGGAGATCGTGCGCATTTTGAGTCGTTACGGATTGGCCGACTGGATCAGCCGCTTGAACGTGGACTTCATCAAGGATCATTTGAAGGACGTTGATGGCCAGGCCTTGGCTCGCCAGTCAGCCGAGAAACGGATTCGGCTCGCCTTAACGGAACTGGGTCCCACGTTCATTAAGCTTGGGCAACTACTCAGTACGCGACCTGACCTGGTCGGTCCGGAACTGGCCGATGAGCTTAGGCAACTGCAAACCAATGTCCGAGCGGATCGCCCGGAATACGTTCGCGATGTTATTGAGACGGAACTTGGGCAACCAATTGACGAGTTGTTCCAGGAATTCGATGAAACGCCGCTGGCTTCCGCTTCAATCGGCCAGGTGCATCGAGCGAGATTGCAGAGTGGGGAGACGGTGGTCGTTAAGGTTCAGCACGAAAAGATTCACAAGAAGGTCCAGGACGACCTGGAAGTCTTGAGTGGCCTGGCAACGCTGGCCGAACGCATTCCCGAATTCGCCCACTACCGGCCCAGTGCTACGGTGGTTGACATCTCACGGATGATTCGACGCGAGTTGGATTTTGGACGCGAAGAGCGAAACCTGTTGCAATTTGCCGCCCGCTTTGAAAATGACCCAACGGTCCGGGTGCCACGACCCTACACCGAGTATTCGACCTCCAGGGTGTTGACCATGGAGATGCTGACCGGTCACAAGTTTACTGAACCCGAGCAACTGGTAGCGGACGGTTATGATCTTCAGCAGGTCGCGCGCCGTGGTGCGGACCTCTATTTGCGAATGATTTTTGCCGATGGCTTCTACCATGCAGATCCCCACCCGGGAAACCTGCTGTTACTGCCCGGCAATGTGATCGGCTTACTCGACTTTGGTCTCGTTGGTCGGATCGAGGAACGTTTGCGGGAAGATATTGAACAAATGCTGCTGGCAGTCGCTCACGAAGACGTGGTGTTGTTGACTTCCATTATCAAGCGCGTGGGCGCAGTTCCTGTCGAACTGGAACACGATTCCCTGGAAGCAGAACTGGCCGATTTCATAGGCATCTATACGGCTCAACCTCTGGATCAAATCAGTCTTTCTGCCGCGTTGAAGGACCTGATGCGAATCATCCACAACTATTCCATCGAATTGCCGGCTCAAATGGGCTTGCTGATTAAAGCGATCATCACACTAGAAGGAACTGCTCGCTTGATCTGCCCGAAATTTAATATGATGGAGGTGATGCAGCCTTTTCAACAGCAGGCTCGCCTGCGGAGATTGTCT
>JAYGDG010000687.1:0-1513 GCA_046583015.1 Pirellulaceae bacterium
TCGACGTATCAACCACGCCTGTCGCCGATTCCTGGGCTTCGCCAGTGAGCCTCTCGGATCCATTCCAGATGACCCACGAGTTAAGGAAGCTGCTGCCCAGGCCACTCCGTTCGTGAAACACGCACCGGAAACACCGGTTGCCCGGACACTGACCGCAATGGCTCGGCAACTGCTCCCGGTCTCCACAACCTTGCCACCAGCAGCAATCAGCCACTAGCCAAAACACCACCGAGGAAACTTGTCCTATCGTCAACCCTTTAAACCGTTAAACAGAATCCTTCTGTTCCCTTTTTATCGTCTACCAAACTACTAAAACACCCCACGTTTTATAAAGCCACGCCACTGCTCATTATGAGTCGTGGTTAGATCAGGGAGGATCGCATGGCAACGACCGAAATACAACAAAATCAAGAAGTGCCCTCAAACAGCCAACGAGTCAAGAATCGGTTGCCTTTCGCAACCATCAAGAAAGACAGTTCGGCCGCCCAACGCCAAGAACAAATACAGGCGGTTTGGTTGCAATATAAAAGCAAGCCTGGTTGCCAGACGTTGCGCAACCAGTTGCTGGAACATTACCTGCCCGTCGTAAAGTACAACGCCGAACGCATCTGGTCACGGTTGCCAGATGGCGTCGAACTGGACGATCTTATCTCGGCAGGAATTTTTGGCCTCATGAGTGCCATCGATGCTTTTGACTTAAGCCGCGGTGTAAAATTCGAAACCTATTGCGCTCCCAGGATCCGCGGCGCCATGCTCGATGAACTGCGACACATGGATTGGGTGCCACGGCTAGTAAGAGCCAAGGCCAGTAAACTACTGGAAGCTACCAACACCTTAGAAACGTCACTGGGACGAACCGCTACCGATCAGGAACTCGCTAACTACCTGCAACTCAGCCTGCCCGAACTGGAGAAAATGAGCCGCGATGCAAATGCGGTCGGCCTGGTGAGTTTGCATAAAAAGAAATGGGGCAATACGGATGGTTACAAGGAATTGTGTGAAGTTGACATGGTGGAAAATAAGCGGAGCGAAGATCCCACTCGACGACTCAAGAAAAACGATCTTATCCGACTTGTTACGAAGGGTCTCAATCGTAGCGAACGACTCATCATTATCCTCTACTACTATGAAGAACTCACCATGAAGGAAATCGGTCATACGCTCGACCTCAGTGAAAGTCGAGTCAGTCAAATGCACAGTAGCATCGTCCGAAGATTGCAATTTCAATTGCACAAGCGGCAACCTGAATTCTTCACATAACTCTTTTTCGGGACTGCTGACATCCTGCCAGCCTACTTTGCCGAAAAGCGATTTGGCTGACAATGGTTCCTGCTGGGCTGGGTCAAATCTCCTCTCAGAGCTCTATCTGAGTAATAAAATCACTAAAAAGCTCGATTCCTCGATGCTCATCTCGCAGCAGTCGGTGTCAGCCAACGGCAAACACTTCTGGAAGTAGAATCACCGGTTTTACTTATTTTGGCTTCTCTTGCGGCTCGCGCCCCCCCCCACGATA
>JAYGDG010000060.1:0-3074 GCA_046583015.1 Pirellulaceae bacterium
CCTCCCGCATTTATCCCTTGGGGGATCTGATACTGCCGAGAGACGAGTACGAGGCCTCCTTTGCTACGCGAATCGGCGCGGCGGTCGCGGCGGGTAGGATCAGCCGCGAGGAAGCTGGCAAGATATTCGAACGCCACGATATGCAGGAAAAACACCCTCAACGTAACCTGCATGGCTCCGAACAAGATCGTGAAGAACACTTACAGGCAGCGATCGAGCACCTGCAAGGCGCCGGGTTTTCAGCAAGAACCGCCCGTCATGTTATCGCAGAAGCCATGCGACTGGAAGACAAAGACGATGACCGTCATGAAATCGAGCGCCGGCGAGACGCCGAAGAGGACGAACACCATCGTCGTGACCGGGAGGGAGACGACGAGAACGAATTTCATGACCGTGCTCACCCTGAAACTGCTACCCAGCTGGAAGCCTTGCGACGAGAAGTTGCCGAACTGCGAGAACTGGTCGAAAGAATAAAGAACCGTCGCTAGGTCATTTACAGGACAACCTGCCAGAAATAAAAAAGCCGAACCCTGAGACCAGGATTCGGCTTTTTTTGATCCGCAGAAACTCTTTAACTCAGATTCACTCTTCTTCGTTGCGGTTGATTGGGTGGCCATCATTGATCTGGGTCATCCACTTGAAGATGTCCGCACTGATGGCCGTGCTGATTGACTGCACCGATCCGTCGCAGAAGAGAACCTGGAAAGTTGCATTCTCAGCCGCCACACTCCCCACCGGATCATCCGCATCAAGCGTTAAACCCTCCGGCTTGGTCCAGGGAACGGCCCGCTCAGGTCCCGCTTCAATCACAGCAATCGTCTGCGAGGTTCCATCGGTAATGTCTCGAAACCGTACTCGTTCCCCGCTTCCCAGGGCAGTATTGGCTCCTTGCGGGGCCTGGTAGACGGTTCGATTGCCCAGTTCATAATGCGGGCAGACGTAAACTGGTGGAATCTGGTCTAACAACTGGATGTTGTGGGGACTGTCCCAAGGCTCATCCATCTTGAACTTGTTGTAGAGTGGCTCCTGGTCCACGTAGGGCAACAGGTGAACACGCCAACTCAAGAGCGGCTTGCCGTCCTTGTATTTATTGGTGGGACTCTCCCCGACCGGAAACTGCTTGTAGCTATCGTGATAATTGTGCAGGGCCAGCCCAATCTGTTTCAAGTTGTTGCTTGAACTCATTCTGCGAGCGGCATGGCGAGCCGATTGCACTGCTGGCAACAGCAGTGCCACCCTCACGCCTGTGGTTGCGATCCCCATGGTCGCGTTGGAGTCCATGGTCAAGCGGTTTGCATCTCGGCTGGGGCGAAACACCTGCTCCAGGTGGTCTGCTAATCGCACCATATACTTTCGCATGGCCGCATCAATCACGGGATCACCCATGGGGGGCATTTGACTGGTCTGCGCCAAAAACATCTGCTTGCCTTGTGCGACACCAGCCAGGATCACTTTTTCCAGCTCTGCTGCTTCGGCCGGACCGTGCGTGTGAAGCACCAGTTCGCCACCGAATTGCCCATCCAGGTTCACGTTGATTTCAAGGGCCGAAAGTTTTTTAAGTGCACCAACATAAGCCGCCAGGACGAGTGGTACCATTTCCGGACTCGTCGCTATCTCCTTCAACGGGTCAGGCACCATATCGGCCGATACAGCAACGATGACCTCGTGATTAGCATCGGACTGTTTTAGCAGTTTAATCAGTGGACTGTCCGCCTCCTTAGCTGCCAGCATTTGTGGCAGAAAATCACCCGTCCCGACCAGCACGGTCTTGTCATCCGGCATCGTCAGGCTGACTGGTAGACCTGCATTCACAACAAGAAACTGGAAACCGTCAATTGTTTGTTCTGTAACCAGTCCCTCTGCTTTCAAGGTGGGCAACAATGCTGCCAGTTGATACGGCTTCGACAAGCGAATGATGGCACCGACCTGTGGGACCGGGGCTTCTTGTGACAACTGGGTTAAGGCAACGATTTGGGTAACATCCATGACATTGACGCCGAGGTGCTGTTTAGTGAGAGCCTCCAGGACTTCAATCGGATACAAGTGCAAGGCCTGGGATGAGAGAATCCTCTCCGGTGCCACTACGGCCGCCGCCATCGCCGTGGAGGGAACATAGGACAAGTCCAGCGGCGCAGCGGCCGCTGCAGGATCGCCCGCTGCCGGTTTCTGCTGCACCTGGGGCTGGTTGACCTTCTCACCGTCGCCACCCTGCTTTTCTACTTTCGTAATACACCCTGGCATACCGACCAGAAATGCCATCAACAGCGGCAATAGACTTCGGACGGATAGAGCACTTGGTTTTTGAGTTGCGAATACCATGAAAAGTTCCTTGCAATGATCTAAGTAAAACTGCTGTAAAATACCTCTGCCGGACACCTGCTTGCCAAGCTGGCTCTGCCAATTGGCCTGGGTGCTATTGTGGTAATCGTTTTCCAGTCAGAAAATGGGACACGAAACAGAACTTTTCTTCTCCTGGCAACAGATCCGGTAGGTCAAGAACTCGCCTGCTAACATGTCTTACAGCAAAACCGGCCAGCAGTTACCAGAAACTTGGCTCACCCATCGTTCGGTCCAGCCAAGTTACCAGAATTAGTGACAAATACCAGTAAACCAGGGAAGCATCACTTCCCTGGCCCACTGGAATCGGGCCCCGCAGATTGATTTGCCCCCCGGGCTGCGATATGGTGATAACCGTTTGCTGGACGGCCAGAACACTTTCCAACCTGACTTTCGATAACAAGATCTCTTTTATTTTGCTCGTTTGAAGGAATCTACCAATGACCAAATCCAATGACTCCGCATCCCAAGCCCCCCGCACCAATGATGCCATCCTGAAAATGGGTCGCCGCCGTTTCGTGGCTGCCATCACAGCCGCTGCCACCGCCGGTATCAGCCAACAGCTGTTTGCCCGTGACTATGGTCCGGGTGCCCCTCCGCAACGTTATCCTGATCCCGACATCGTGGAGTTGGATGAACGTTTCGCAAAATACAAGCTGGGCAACAGTGCCATTCAACGGCTCTATCACAATCCCAAGATGTTGTGGGCCGAGGGTCCGGCCTGGAACGGCGTTGGC
>JAYGDG010000111.1:0-4204 GCA_046583015.1 Pirellulaceae bacterium
TATCGTGCGCGGCGAAGAAACATGGACTCCACCAACCGGTAAACCCCACCACGCACCACGGGCCAAAACGGTGATCTGGGTCTTTCTCTCCGGCGGCTACAGTCAAATGGAGACCTTTGACCCCAAGCCCGCCCTGAACAAGTACGCTGGCAAGACTTTTCAACAAACTCCCTATGAAGATCCGTTTCAGTCGCCGCTGCACGACATCCGATCGCGCAGCGTGATCGAAAAAGTGCGGGAAAAGTACGCCACCATCTTCCCGATGCAAGTGGGATATAAAAAACACGGACAAAATGGTATCGGGATCACCGATTGGTGGCCCCACCTGGCTTCTTGTGTCGACAATTTAACCTTCGTTCGCAACATGTGGACTACCGACAACGACCATGCCGCAGAAAACCAGATCCACACGGGTCGCCATAAGCTCGACGAAATCCAACCGAGCATCGGGGCCTGGGTAAAATATGGCTTGGGAAGCATCAACGACAACCTGCCCCAGTTTGTTGTCCTCGGTGGACCCACTCGGGCAGACACGCGTAAGAGTTTCGAGGCAAACTACCTGGGCCCGGAACATGAAGGAGTTCCACTGGCGCTGGATCCCAAGAATCCACTTCCTTACGGAAAACGTGGTCCGCAAATCCTGGCCGACGAACAGCGCCATGAATTCGAACTGATCAACCAACTCAACGGACTGGCCCAGGTTGAATACCCTGATGACGTCAATTTGCGAGCTCGTATTCAATCTTATGAACTGGCTTATCGAATGCAGACAGCGGTGCCTGAAGCGATTGAAATGACCCAAGAGACTGCTGCTACCCAAAAACTCTATGGCCTGGATCAAGCCAGCACGAAAGTTGCCGGCCAGCGTCTGCTGGCTGCCCGTCGCCTGGCAGAGCGAGGCGTCCGTTTTATCCAGGTCTATCCCACCCCCTACGGCAAATGGGATTCGCATAAGAAACTAAAATCGCTCCATGCCCAGATGAGTGAAAAAGTCGACAAGCCGATCGCTGGCCTGATTAAAGATCTCAAGCAGCGCGCTATGCTGGACGATGTGGTGGTCGTCTTCTGCACCGAATTCGGCCGTACCCCGGCCATCGAAGAGCGTTCCGGGGGAACGGATGGACGAGACCATCACCCTCATGGATTCACGGTTTGGCTGGCAGGAGCAGGACTAAAACCCGGTTATGTCCACGGCGCTACCGACGAACTCGGCTTCCATGCCCTGCCGCCAGGACACTACGTTACCGATCTGCACGCCACAGTCCTGGATCTAATGGGACTCGATGGCAGACGATTGACCATTCCAGGCCGCAAGCGACTGGAAATTGATCATGGTCAACCAATCCGTGATCTGTACGCCTGACATTCGGATTCCACTCATGACCATGCTCACCATCCGATCAAGACTGCTGCTTGTCGCCCTGCTGGCCGGCGGACCGCTGCTGGTGGCTCAAGACCAGCAAACTGAGCAGGCATTGGATAGGCAATACCCGCAGACCATCCAGCCCCTGCTGAAACAGTTTTGCCTGGACTGCCACAGTACCAAGGCCAAGAAAGGTGAACTCGATCTGCAGCGGTTCTCCACGATCAAGCACGTGCAAGCGGATTTACTCGCCTGGCGGAAAGTGATCGAGATGCTGCGGGACGGTGAGATGCCGCCCAAAGACAAACCCCAGCTCTCCGCAAAACAAAAACAGAACTTGCTAAGCTGGACCAGGCAGGTCCTTGACCGTGAAATCCGTCGCCGAGCCGGTGATCCTGGACCGGTTGTCTTGCGGCGTCTCAACAACGAGGAATACAACTACACGGTACAAGACCTGACCGGGGTAAAATCACTGGCCCCAACCCGGGAATTTCCTGTCGATGGCGCAGCCGGCGAGGGATTCATCAACACGGGCTCCGCCCAATCGATGTCGCCCTCGTTTGTGACCAAGTACCTCGATGCGGCCAAAGAAGTCGCATCGCACGCCGTCTTGTTGCCAGACGGGATCACGTTTTCCGCGAGCCACTCACGACGAGACTGGACGGACGAGCACCTGGCAGCCATTCGTGATTTCTACGATCGCTTCACGATCTCAACGGACATCTTCGTCAACGTGGGTGGCGCCGGCAAGATTTCTAACCAGGGAGGAGCAATCCCACTCCCCCAGTACCTGGCCGCCACGCTGGAAGAACGTGAGGCACTGAAAAGCGGACGTAAGACGATTTCCATGGTGGCCAGTGAGCGATCGCTCAACGCGAAATTCCTGGGAACGCTGTGGCAAACACTGGCAACCAGGCCCACGGCTGCCAATTCGCTACTGCTGGACGACCTGCGAGATAAGTGGCAACAGGCCAAGCCAGCGGATACTCCCAGGCTCGTCGCCACCATCGAACAGGCACAGAAACAACTGTGGAAGTTCAACTCCATTGGGCAGTTGACCGAAGGTGGCAAACAGAAGATCTGGATGGAGCCGGTCTCACCGATCGTCACGCAGCAGCAAGTACGACTTCCGCTACCAGCAACAACAGATAATTCGATGTTTGCCATCTACCTGTCGGCAGATGACCTGTCCGATGGCCGCCAGGACGATTTTGTCATCTGGCAGCGTCCCCGGTTTGAATTCAAACCGAGTGCCTCCGGAATCGCCCATCCACCGATTCTGCTACGAGACATACCTGGACTGGTTGGGAAAGTCCAGCAGACCATCGACCGTGAACTTCCCAGGACAACGCGTTATCTCGAAGCCCTGGCAAAACTCCCAGGATCGGATCTGTCACTTGACGAGATCGCCAAACAAGATGGTCTTAACGCTCCGCTGCTGAAGCAGTGGTCCAGGTTCGTTGGCATCGGTCGCCCGGCCAAGCGCAATATCCAGGGACACTTCACCACCAAACAACTCCGCGTCCATGGCCACGCGGAGGTGAATGGCTGGGGACCACCCCAGACTCCCAACGTATTGGCGAACCGCTCGAAGGAGGATATCAGCTTCCTGACACTGACCGTTCCGGCTCGGGGGGTAACCATGCATCCCTCACCGACCCAGGAAGCGGTTGCCCACTGGCGCAGTCCGCTGCAGGGTAAGGTGCGAATCAAGGGGCGAGTTGCCGATGTGGATGACGTCTGCGGCAACGGTGCTGCCTGGCGTGTCGAGCTGCGGTCGGAGTCCGGAATGGTAACTCTGGCGCAAGGTGAGTTCGACAATGGCGGAAAGGCTACATTCCAGCCCAAGGGAGAATTCACCGTTCGCCGCGGCGACGTGGTATCGCTGGTGGTCAACTCCCGGAACAAAAATCACGGCTGCGATACGACCCATGTTGAACTCACTCTGTCAGAGATCGACGGTAAGAAACGCAACTGGGATCTGGCCGCCGACGTGGTAGACCGGGTTGTCGATTCCAATCCACTGCCCGATTCCTATGGCAACGCGGAGACGTGGCACTTTTGCGCGACTGGAAACAATCCCAAGCCATCGTCGGTACTCGTGCCAGGCTCGGCACTGGCTCAATGGCATGCCGCGGTCAAAGCATCAAAGCCGGCCGCTGAAACAATCCGCCAGGCTAAGACCGTGCAGAGTATTCTGATGACCGCTGACGACAAGACGCTAGCCGAGCCAGATCGCAAGCTACGCGCCCAGTTGCGCAGCTGGACCGGTCCCCTGCAGTGGACGACCGTTACCGACCCTTCCGATGCGCCAGGCTCGGTGAAAGTTTTCGAAGTGATTACCCCACCCCAGGTCTTCGGCAAACACCCCAACGGTGCCACGGTTGACGCGGCCAGCCTCTGCCTGCAAGCCCCCCAGGTACTGGAACTGCGGCTTCCAGCAGCACTGGTCGGCGGCTCGGAGTTTGTTGTTTCAGCTGAATTGCACACCGCAACCGCCACGGGTGGAAGCGTGCAGGTCCAAGTTTCCCGGAACAAGCCCACGTCGGGAGATTTCTCCCCCCTGTTGCCGATCCTCGTTAGCCAGGAGAGCAAGGCCAGCAGCCGGGTCGAAACGGCCCTGACTGACTTCCGCAAGCTGTTTCCACCGGCGCTCTGTTACTCGCGAATCGTACCGGTTGACGAGGTCGTCACGATGACACTCTACTTCCGTGAAGACGCCCACCTGAAGCGGCTCATGTTGAACGAGGCCCAGGCCAAGCAACTCGATCGGCTCTGGGACGAACTCTTTTATGTCGCGCAGGCACCCATTGCACTGACGGTGGCATTTGAACAGATCTG
>JAYGDG010000274.1:0-4708 GCA_046583015.1 Pirellulaceae bacterium
TGATGGTTGGAATCGACTGGAAATAGTAAACCGTTGGATCAAAGACCTCGCGACCGGTAAGGTGTTCCAGCCCGGCAGCAATATCGTTGATATTCACAACCAGGACCAGTCCCAAGATCAAGCCGACACCCGAACCGACAACTCCCAGACAAAATCCATAACTCAAAAAAATACTCATCACCCCACCACTCGGTGCACCCAGCGACTTCAAAACACCAATATCTCGTGTCTTCTCGACAACGATCATGAAAAAGGTCGCCAGGATGCCAAACCCAGCCACCGCGATGATAAGGAACAGCAGGATGTTCAAGATCGTGGTTTCCAGTTGCACGGCACTTAATAAGGGCCCCTGCATATCACGCCAGGTCTGGATACGGTAGCCAAACTGCTGAGCAGGAAAACGCTCCTGCAGTCGATCTCGCACCTGATTCAAGTCTGCCCCTGGCTTCAGCTTTATCTGGATCGACGTCACGCTGGCAATACCCCGGCTGTGATCAACCATGCCTCGCAAATGTTGCATCTCATCGAGTGGGATAAATGCCAGCTTCGAATCATATTCACTCATCCCGCTCTCATATAAATCAACCACGGTAAAACGGTTGCTGACGGCCTTAGGTGGACGACCTGAATTGGGTAATGTCAGTTGCACATCATCGCCAGGCAAGCAGAGAAAGTGATCTTTTACGGTACCGTCCTCTTCCCGATGACGAACACTGCACAAGGCGATACCCAGGATGATGCCCGTATGCTGTTCTTTTGCCGGGTCAAAGACGATCTCCGCCCCAGCTGGCAGAGGCTGGCCATAAGGGACCGCGGGAACCGTACCAGGCGGCACGGTCTCCGTAGTAGCAGCCGGTTCATTCCCAGGCGAAATCCTGGCTGGTGGCTCCGATTCCACAAACGTACTGGTATCACCGTTTACCAGTGGAAACGGTGAATCTGGAGGGCTTGACTGATCCCCTCCCGTTGCTGGCACCTGGCCACCACCTGCCGGGTCCGTGGCCGGTTGAGTCGCTCGCTGCTGCTGCAGCTGCAAACGCTGCTGCTCAAGGAACGCCTCCTCGTAGTCCGCTTTCACGCGACGCCATTTCCAGCCCGCTACCGGGAAGTCCTTTTTACGCGGTGCATAGCCATCCTCTCGCAACAGGAACTCGAGTTGTTTTTGATTATCGGGATGCAACAGGTACTGTCCAAAGTCAGAAACCTGGGCATAGGTAGCACGATCGACACCGATCAGTTGTACCTGGCGTGTGATCCAGTTTCCGTTGTACTGAAAATTCAACATGGCGGGCACATGGACCGATGCCGTCATCCCCTCCAGCTCATCGGGAATCACCTGGCGAATTTGTTGCATGTGCCATTGCGGATCAGGCAAGCCGTTCAAGTCATGGCTTTCCAGGACCACATCTGACAAGATCCCGTGTAGCCGCTTATGCATCTCCTGCGTGAATCCAGCCATTACACTGTTAACGACAATCAGGGTTGCCACGCCCAGCGTCACGCTAATGATCGAGGCCAACGCAATGTATCGCGTTCGCAGGTAACGCCAGGCAAGCAATAGTTTGTACATCAGCCAGTCCTTCGGCTATTACAAAACGGTCGCAACTATTCACGCTACCTGCCAAGCGTCAGGCGTTCAGCAGGCAGGCAACACTCCCCTTCTTTTACTGCGACTCCGGTCGCAACAAAGGAAACAAAATAACTTCTCGAATCGTCTGGCTATTGGTCAACAACATGACCAGGCGGTCAATTCCTACACCCAGGCCACCCGCGGGAGGCATGCCATGTCGCAGGGCCCGAATAAAATCGTGATCCATCTTGGCCATCGAATCCTCGGCAGACAAACCTGCCAACTGGGTTTTAAACAGCTCTTCCTGCAAATCCGGATCATTCAACTCCGTGTAAGCGTTGGCAATCTCCATCCCCTTGACGAACAACTCAAAACGCTCAGCAATCTCCGGCTGTTCACGCTTGCGCTTGGTTAACGGGCAAATGCTGGCCGGATAGTCAATGACAAAAACAGGCCCTTCCAGCGCATCCTCAACTTTTTCCTCAAAGACTTCGTTCTTGACCACATCAGGATGACGCCCTGACGTCTCTATTCCAAGTTCCTGGGCATACTTGGCCACGCCTTCAGCATCACTCGGATCAATGCCCGTATGCTCTTGAAACAGCTCGTCGTACGTCCGCTGGGCAAAGGGAGGAGTGAAATCAATCACCTCATCTCCCCAAGGCAACTCGTAAGGCATGCCCAGCGCATCAATCGCATCCACGATCAATTGCTCGGTCAACCGCATCATCGTCTCGTAATCACCGTAGGCCTGGTAAACTTCCAGCATGGTGAATTCCGGGTTGTGTCGGGGACTGATCCCCTCGTTGCGATAAACACGACCCAATTCGAAAACACGCTCCATGCCACCGACAAGCAAACGCTTCAAATGCAACTCTAAAGCAATCCGCATGTACAGCTCGATGCCTAGAGCGTTGTGGTTCGTTATGAAGGGTCGCGCGGCAGCCCCACCGGCAATCGAATGCAACGTGGGACCTTCAATCTCACAAAAATCCTGTCCACACAAGGTCTGCCGAATAGAATGCACGATGTCCGTGCGATGACGAAACCGCTCCATGACACCTTCGTTATACGCCAGGTCAACGTAACGACGACGTTGTCGCAACTCAGCATCCACCAGGCCCAAATGTTTAGCGGGCGGGGGCTCGATCGACTTGGTGAGAAAGTGCAACCGCTCTGCAAAAATCGTCAACTCACCTGTGTTGGTCCGCCCCAAACGTCCGTCCACACCAATCAAGTCACCCAAATCAAAGAGCGCCGCTAACTCAAAATCGTCCTCCCCTACCTGGCGTTTTCCAATAAACAGCTGGATGCGACCCGTCCAATCCTGGATGTCGACAAAACGCAACTTTCCCTTGTCTCGTTGCAAAAGAATGCGACCAGCTGCCCGCACCTGGGGGCCCGTTTCTTCACCCGGACCCTGCTCAGAACGCCATTGACGCATGTCAAAACGTTCTCCATCAGCTGTCAAGCTCTCGATGTCCGGTAATGGCACCTCGGTCCCGGCTTCCGTGCGAAACTTGATTTCGCCGGCAGCCTCTCGAATGTCTCGAACCCACTGGCGATCATCAAAACGCCCACCCCAGGGATCGATACCGCGCTCAATCAGTTTGCGCAACTTCTCACGGCGCGATGCTTCCAGCGCACCTGAATCCTCAGCCATTTCGGGAGTTGCGTCAGAATCACTCATCACTTGGGCTCAATCCCACCAAACGTTCAACTACCGTTGAACCCTTCACGAAACAGGCACCAGCGGGCCCTGTCAATTTTCGTTAAACCAAAGACTCGTAAGATTTTAGTGAAAGCAGGAAGGTGTCGCAATGTCAGTCAGTAACCGCCGCAACACAACCTGCTAGCCTGCCGGCCAGCGGTATTCTCAGAGCAGTCTCTATTGGTTTCGCTGGGAAAACCGTTCTAGCCGCTGCTTTAACCCGGGAATAAGCCGAACCGCATTTTCATGGTAGATCTTCCGTAACACGTTTTCCGGTAAACCCAATCCATAAATGCGCCACAATCCCTGGGGTGGGAACGGTTTCTCTGAGTAGGGAAAATGTTCATCCCATGTTTCCAGGAACCGCCAGTAGTATGTTAGACGCTCTTCAGGCCACGGCCCATCGGTACCAAAAACAACTCGGTCGGCGTACTTCAGGAAAAATTTACGGGCGCTGTAAGGCTGTCGACCCAATTCACCGATACGCGAGGCTGGCTCAACAACCAGGTTAGGATACTTGTCCAACCATTGCGCCACCGTGGCCAGGTCTTCTGAGGCATTTGCCATATGGGCCCCAATAAAAGTGGTTTTGGGGTGTCTGGCAATGACTCGATTGCGAGCGGCCAGTAACTGTTCGCGGCTTGGAAACTTGTCGGCTGGAAAGCTCCATTCGGGATGCCGGGACAACTCCTCCCAGCGTTCATTGGAGGCATCGATCGGTTGAAAGAAGGCAATCGGGTCAGCCGTATGGACGATGATTGGGAAACCAAGTGTGCCGCAAGCTTTCCAGATCGGATCCCAGCGCCGATCATCGATACGCAACAGGGACCCATCTGGATTACGGTAACTGAGACCAAACTTCTTGAACAGTTTCAAGCCGCTGGCACCTTGCGACTTTGCTTCAGCCAGTTGTTTTGCCACGCGGCGGGCAAAATCAGGTCGCTGGCAATCCCAGGTGGCGGGCTTGCCAGGATCTCCAGATCCAATCCAGTCAACATTCACGAAAATCAGGAAGCGATCGCGATAGCGTGTCCACAAGTATTTCCGATGTTCAGTGAAGGTTTCTCCCAGCCGTCCGTCGAGACTCACGCAAACTGCAATGTTATGACGATTCATCAACTCGACAAAATGATCCAGTTGATCTGGAGAGTGTTTGAGTCGATGGAGAAAATGAGTGTGCATATCAACGACTGGGAACTTGGCCTGTTTAAGCAGATGTTGAGGTACCTTCAAGGTTGGCACTGGACGAAAATTGCGGAGCAGCAGCTCACGTCCTGACTTACCGTCCAGTGGTGGCGACTGGGCAATTCCCAGTCGCGTTGACAACACGAGAAAGCAGAGTAAAACTGGCAAAATCAGTCCACTCCGGCTATGAACTTCCCTGGCGGTCAAATACAGTCGTCTCGTGAGACTTTGAGTCCACGGTC
>JAYGDG010000343.1:0-14482 GCA_046583015.1 Pirellulaceae bacterium
TCGGTGTTGGCTCAGCGGTTTTCGTCGGTGCTGGCTCATCGGTTGCCTGCGGGGTTGGCGGATTTTGCGAGGGGTTCTCGGAGGCATTGGTTACTGCCGGTTCGGATGTGGAAGCTGTTTCTTTCTTACAACCGATGGAGAGCAGAGACCAGGCTGCCAGCACCACCAGCAGTATTCTCAGGGAACCGCTTGGCCTGGAGAGGCGTTGTGCCAGGTTAAGGGACCAACATCGGCGTGGCTTCATCATGTTATTCAATCCTCTGAATGTCTAAGTCATCTTTCAACAGATAAATCGTCTGTAGGCAATATGAATTTCGTTACCATAGATCCGTCGCTTGCTAGAGAAATGGACAGGCAGTGTTCTAAATTGTCCGTATTATCTCCATGCTGCAATGCTTGAAATCAAGGCTACTTTCGGTGAACCACCGATTATAAGGGAGGATCACGATGATTGCATCCATATCGGGTAGCGAGATCTTGTATTTAACCGAAGGACGTAAGAGAAGTTCCGGATTTTTGGACCCGTTCAAATGCTTTTGACGGTCACCGGGGAAGCAGCTTCGCTGGCCGTCATGGCAACCTGATTAACCAGCGGACTGCTCACTTCATCCGCTTCGATCCGAATCACGTCCCCCGCCTGGTATTGCCAGTCACGGGTGCTGTGGCTGAGCTTGCTGGTACCAAAATAATGCAGGTGCACATCACCAGCCTGTCGATGCTGAGGATACTTGAAGTGATGGTCTTCGCAGTTAGCGAGCGAATGGCACATGAACTGTTCGCCACTCTTGAGCTCACCGCTGTCGTAGAGCAGGTCTGCATCCCGTTGGACCAGGCAGCGCAGTGTTAAATCGTCGAAATTGCAGTCCAAGTTCAGTTCCGGGCCGACCGAACAGCTGCGCAGCTTGGAGGGTGCCAGGTAAAGATAGTTGATAGTCTCAGTGGCGTGATCAGACCATTCATTTCCCAGTGCAAAACCGAGACGACGGGGTACACCGGCCGGATCGATAATGTAGCAGCCGACCAGTTCCGGTTCTTCACCCCCATCACGGGCGAAGGCAGGAATGTCGAGTGGCTCGTGATGTCCCCGTAACATCAGGCCGTTGCCTTTATAGAACCACTCCGGTGCCGTTCCACGCTGGCCAGGTTCCGGTCGCCCGCCCGCTAAACCCATGGCAAACATCCGTGCGGAATCGGTTTCTGGTTCGGTTGCCTGGTGCTGCCCGCCCCCGTGCATTTGATCACGGGATTGCATGCTGCCGGTATGGGTGAGGCCCGTCCCGGTGATCCAGACACGGTAAGGATCTTCATGCGTGAGCGGGGGCAGCAGGCAAGGTTGAGTGGTCCCGGGTCTTGCTTCCCAAAGCTCCTGGTAGGAGAATGGACAGAGCGGGGCCTTTGGTGTGACCGAGCGGAGCAGTTCAGGAATCGTCGACTCTGCACGATAAGCTTGCTGAAACAGCTGGAAGGTTGAATTCCAGGTTGGCTCGATGGCAGTCAGGTCAAGCACCTGGTCTCCGTCGCGAATCCCAACATGTGGCTCGGCCTGGTCGCTCAGAAATTGGATGACTCGCATAATAGGTTCCCTGTTTGTTTCGTGCATTTTATGGTGCCAGCAGTTGTTACTGCAAATCAGTTACTTTTGTAACACCCCGAAGATTGGCCAAAAACATGGACTATACATAGTGATTAAAGGGAGCAGAAACTCGCCAGCAGGCCTGTGCGTCGGTTGTGGTTTACGTAGGAATTCGGCTAAAATACGGACAAAGGGAACAACTTCTTTTTAGATCTTGTTTTCCAATAGAGACTGTTGACGTCACAACTTTTGCAGATGGAGTCATTGCCGGAAATCGCGTAACTGCTATTTCGGTCCGGTGTTTACTTACCTAGACTGTCTGACCCCGCAATCAACAAGTTCCTGGAAATTATAGTAATGCGGGCACTTTGAGACACTCAATCCGATCCCTTTTTTGTGATAGAGTGAATTCGGATTAGTTGATTTATTTCGAGAGTGACAGCTAATAATGGCAAATGAACTGGTAGATCCAGGACTTGATACTGACATCTCCGGCGGAGTTCCCGTGGTGCTGGATCGTTCGGTCGGAAAGGCTGAATCCTCAACCACTGAAGACGGGCACCCGGTTTTGAAAAAGAGCATTGAGTGGTTACGGTGCACTCCATTCCTGATCCTGCACGCCACTGTGTTTACGGTGTTCCTGGTTGGCTGGAGTTGGGTGGCCGTGGGAGCCGCTGTTTTCATGTTGGCGCTGCGGACCTTTGCGATTACCGGTTTCTATCACCGTTATTTCTCGCACCGCTCATTCAAGACCAGTCGCTGGTTCCAGTTCTTGTGGGCCTTTATCGGCAATATGTCGGTTCAAAAAGGACCGATCTGGTGGGCGGCTCATCACCGACACCATCATTTGCATTCGGATGATGAACATGACGTGCATTCCCCCGTGACTCACAGCTTTTTGTTCAGCCACATGGGCTGGTTCATGACCGATGAGAATTACAATTTTTCCAGGGAGGGTGCGGGAGAGCTGAGAAAGTTCCCCGAGTTACGGTTCCTGGACCGTTTCGACTATTTTGCTCCGGTGGTTTTGGGTGTGGGGATGTTTCTGCTGGGAGCGGGCCTGGAGACTTACTGGCCTGCCTTGGGGACCAATGGCTGGCAGATGCTGGTCTGGGGTTTCGTGATTTCCACGCTGATTTGTTACCACTTTACGTATTCCATCAACTCGGTTGCGCACGTGATTGGTAAACGGCGTTTTAAAACGAAAGACGAAAGTCGCAACAACCTGTTGCTGGCCCTGATTACTTTTGGAGAAGGGTGGCACAATAACCACCACCGATACCAGTCGTCGGTGCGCCAAGGATTCTACTGGTGGGAAATTGATATTACCTACTATATCCTGACGATGATGTCCTGGTGCGGGCTGGTCTGGGACCTGACTCCAGTGCCCGAAAGGGTGTTGAACGAAGGCAAGATGTTGGACCAGGAAAAAAAAGCGGCGAGAAAGTCTGTGGGCCACTAACTCAGACCGTTGCCATTGGCTGAGCCAGGATCTTCAAGAACTGCTCTCGATATTCTACCTGGAAAGATCCAGGTGCTGTCGTTTCGATACGACCCACTAGTTTTTCCAATTGCTGGGTACCGTCCGTGTCGTGGGATTCTAGTTGCAGTTGGTATGCCGAGTGGAATTGAAGCATGCGGGCCGGGTTCCAGGACTCAGACAGGCAGCCTCGCAGTTGATGAAATGCTTGAACCTGCTCGACAAAATGTTCCCGCGTGCCATCGTCTTCGAGGACAGATTCCTCGGCGAACGGTAAACCCTGACCGTGTTGCTCCAGTTCTTGGGCAAAGATGCCACGCCCCGTGCGTTGGAAACTGCCAGTGTTGTCAAACAGTTTGACGTTGTGCAGACCGCAGGAAGGTGACCTGCTTTTGAGCAGATAGCCGCAGGCCTGCCAGGATTCTATTTGTGCGGCTGTGCGCCGGGCAAACTGCTGCATGCGAAGCGTGTAGTCCTGGCGAGATTGGACGGCCACCAGGCGTATGCCGGCGGTTGTTTGTTCCAACTGAATCGGCTCCCGCGGAATTCCCAGACCGATCTCGACTTCGGGACAGACAGGAATCAGCTCGAAAAGGCTGGCCAATAAGCCGACCACCTGTGGATGACGCTTGTGGTCGCCATCGTAACGGACCGCTTCTCCAGCCAGGCAGGCGGAAACAGCAATACGTGGTTTATTTGGGAGCGTGGAGGGCGTCTGGTTTGACACAAGAGAGCTACCGAGACTTAGGGTACGCCAGGAAACGAATTGACGTATTGGGCTTTGAAGTCTGGAAAGGAATTGACGATCTGGATTTTATAGTCTGGAAAGGAATTAACGATCTGCCATTTTCCGGGCTTGTTGGGGAACGAATTAACCACTTGGACTTTCAGATCCGGGAAAGAATTAACGATCTGTACTTTGTAATCCGGGAAGGAATTGACGTACATGATTTTTCCATAGATCTTCGAGACGTCTGGTTTTGCCTTAGCTTGAGATGCGGACGATTCGTCAGCAACCGAAACATCGGGTTTCGGTAGGACGATCACGAGACCGAGCAGCAAGCTGCAGAAGATAAGTGTATGTCGCATCATGGGACGTGGCTCCTTGCTATAGCGGGGATGACGTGTCGAGTCAGTAGCCGTCGGACAAGATGGTTTTCGAGCTATTGACTCGCTCGCAGGACGGGTCATGACCCGTCTCGTCAGCAGTTGGTTCCCACACCATGGCTACAGTATAGATGTCGGTCCTTGGGAAGGCAAACAAACAATCTTTTCAGTCAGCAGAAAGGTTTTCAGCTTCTCGGAAAGGGCTTATGCTGTTTTGCAGTAGAGGGAGCTGTTCCTGAAGGGTTTTGAGGTTGTTTGTGGAACCTAACTTAGCGGAGTAGAGGTCATGTATCGTCGCGGACTGTTACTGATCCTGTTGTTGGGCCTGCTGGTTTCCGTTGCCGACGCGCAGTCAGAGACCAGGCAACCAAAGATTGTCGGTTATTACCCGGCCTGGACTACCCATGCGCGTAATTACCAGGTAGCCGACATACCTGCGCAAAACCTGACGCACATTATCTATGCGTTTGCCAAGATTTCTCCCAGTGGCCAGATTGCCCTGGGAGAACCCTGGGCAGATATCCAGAAACGTTTCCCGGGCGACCGCAATAGCCAACCCTACTTTGGCAGCTTTGGTCAGTTGCAAAAGCTGAAAATAAAGCACCCGCACCTGCAAACCTTGTTGGCCGTTGGCGGCTGGAGCCTGTCTGGTAAATTCTCGGACGTGGCACTGACTGATACAGCACGGAAAAAATTCGCCAGCTCCTGTGTCGAACTGGTTACACGTTATGGATTTGACGGGCTTGATGTTGACTGGGAATTCCCGGTGGCCGGTGGCATGGCAGGCAACAAGAGGCGACCGTCAGACAAGACAAATTTTACGCTCCTGATGGCCGAATTGAGAAAGCAACTTGATGCTCGTGGCAAGCAGGACCGGCGTCGCTACCTGTTGACCGCGGCCACTTCCGCGGCAGCATTTCATTACGGAAATCTTGAACTCAAGAAAGTTAGTGATTACCTGGACTGGTTTAACTTAATGACCTATGACTTTGCGGGTCCGTGGAGTGCTCGAACCGGATTCAACTCGGGACTCTCTGCCAGTGGCCAAGCGGGTGAAGATCCTCAGTTGAACGTGACCGCTGCGGTTAGCGGATACTTGAAAGCAGGTGTGCCGCCCGAAAAAGTTGTCGTCGGTGTACCTTTTTATGGACGAGGTTGGACAGGTGTTGCTCCAACAAACCAGGGTCTCTTCACGGCTTTTGGAGGAGTAGCCCCCCGGTACACTAGAAGCTGGCGTCTACGAGTATCGTGACCTGGTGAAGAACCATGTACGGCCAGCGATGCGGCACTGGCATCCGCGCGCCAAGGTGCCCTGGCTTTATGATCCGGCCAAGCGCACCATGATTGCCTACGAAGATCTTGAATCGATCGGTTGGAAGGTGAAATTTGTGCAGTCGCAAAAACTCGGTGGCATGATGGCGTGGGATCTAAGCAAGGATGCCACGGGACCTCAATCCTTGTTGCAGGCCATTCGTAAAGGTTTGCCCCGCCAGAAGAAATGACGAGGAGTATTGGTGAGTTTGGTTTAAGCCTGGCCAAGAAAAAAGAACAGCCGCGTCTTTGACACGGCTGTTCTGAGCGGGAAAAAATACGCTTGATCGGTGACCCAGTTATTTTATGGTGCTGGGAAATTCTGCCTCCTTGAGGGCTGCAATCGCACCATCCGGATCGAATTTGTCGGGGTCAATGGTACAAGTTGCCGTCTTGTTGGGGAAATCAACATTGACATCGGTAACACCTTCTAAGCCTGCGAGTGTCTCACGGACAGCTCCTCCACAGACGTTTGCTCACGACATGCCGCTAACTTCAAACGACACTTGATTTGCTGTAATCGCGGGAGTCGTTGAACTCGATTCCGAGTCACCGCATCCGACGGTGAGGGCGATGAGTGCCAAAAAGATGAAGAAAAATCGCATGATAAATCGTTCCTTATTGGGAATATGTCGGCGTGAAACACTTTCTACGGTTGAGCGGAGAGCTCCTTATATCGCTATGTCCTTGTTTCTATCAAGAGCAAATCGGTCGTAACAGGATGATCTCACCTGAGCCATGAATTGTAACAGAAAAAGCAAGCTATTTCTGGAAACGAAAGGGAATCTGGGGATGCCTTCTTGTAGAAGCTTGCCTGCTGGTGTGGTAGCTTCAGAAATGACAGGCGGGGTTTTGAGACTGGTTTTTGTGAGTTGAGAGAAATGGTACGAACATTATTGATGAAGAGATGGTTTGGAAGCCACGCCGGTAGACTGGCGGTAACGATGGGAGTTATCGCCACGGTAGCGGTTGGCCTTGCCGCTGCACCGCAAGCAGGAAGGCCACCGATGAAGAACCAGAGACAGCGGTGTCGAGAATTAGGGATCACGATTGGAGTATTGCCACCCGGTCCCCTAAATGCGATCACCGACGTTGCCGGTGTTCGTGTTGGCCATCGAACGCTGGTAGAAGCCGGGCAGGTTTGCACTGGTGTGACCGCGATCGTGCCGCATGGAGACAATATTTTCCAGCAGAAAGTACCGGCGGCGATCGTCGTGGGCAATGGGTTTGGCAAGTTGGTTGGGGTAACCCAGGTGCGAGAACTGGGATTGCTGGAATCGCCTATTGTGTTGACCAACACGCTCAGCACGTTTGCCGCTGCCGATGCGGTGGTCGCCCATATGTTGCAGCAGCCTGGCAACGAAAAGGTGCGTTCTATTAATCCCGTGGTTGGAGAATGCAATGATGGGTTCCTCAATGATATTCGTGCTCAGCGTGTTAAACGGGCAGACGTTGTGAAGGCACTGACCGAGGCTCGTTCGGGCGCCGTGGCTGAAGGTTGCGTTGGTGCTGGCACGGGAACACGTTGCCTGGGCTGGAAAGGTGGCATTGGGACAGCCTCTCGACGGCTGCCAAAGAAAATTGGCGGTTACACAGTCGGTGTACTCGTGCAGACGAACTTCAACGGTATCTTGACGGTGGCTGGAGCGCCTGTGGGCCGTAAACTGGGTCGTTATTACCTGAAGGAGATTAGCGAAGGGGAAAGAGACGAGGATCGTGGATCTTGCATGGTGGTGGTGGCAACCGATGCCCCACTCGATGCCCGCCAATTGGAGCGATTGGGTAAACGAGCGTTGCTGGGCTTGGCGGGTGTGGGCTCGCCGATGACCCATGGCAGTGGGGATTACGTGATCAGTTTTAGCAGCGACCCACGGGTACGGACGGCGCACGAGGGGACCGGTTCGGTTGAGCAGCGTCCCCGCTTGCGGGATGATGCGCTTTCCCCAATGTTCCAGGCGGTACGAGAGGCAACCGAAGAAGCGGTTCTTAACAGTATCTTCATGGCGACGACGATGCGTGGCTATCGAGACCGCGAAGTGGAGGCGATTCCCTTACAGCGGGTGGTCGAGATTTGCCGTGAGCATGGTGTTTTGGGTAATTGAATCTCTATTGTGATGACGATTTACGTCATTTGTTGAAATCCGTTTCTTTTGCCCGATTTATGACAGTATCTGTTGAAGTTGTCTGAGAAAACTGAGATGATGAAGTAAGTGGATGGCCCGTGGGGGCATAACATCTTAGGTTTTTCGATGTAACGGAGGAAAAGAGATTGACGATGAGAATTTTAGCAACGATGGGAGTACTTGCGCTCTTCGTGCTGGCGGCTTCCTCAGTGAACGCAGCCGAGCTCAAGAGTGGTCTCCAGGTAGGTGATCCAATTGTCACCTACACGGGAGAGAAATGTGGCGGTATCCAGGACGGAATCCCGGTCGGTAAGAATTTGTGCTACACGTGAGTGCTGGGCAATCGCCCTGTCGTCTTCATCTTCGCTCGTAAGATGGACGACAACTTGGCCAGTTTGGTCAAGCAGCTTGACAAGGTAGTGGCAGCCAATTCGAAGCAGAAGATGGCATCGGTGGTTAACTTCCTGGGTGAAGAGACTGACGATGTGATTAGTGATGCCAAGAAGTTTGGTAAGCAACACAAGGTGAAGAACGTGGCCTTGGTTGTGCCGCGACCATCACTCAATGGTCCTCCGTCCTTTAAGGTCAACGAGCAGGCTGAACTAACAGTCATGCTTTACAAGGGTCGCCGCATTGTCGGTAATTATGCCCTTGCCGCTGGCAAACTGGACGCAAAGAAAATCAAGCAGATTGTGAAGGATGCCACAACGCTCGTGAAGTGAGCGGGTTTCCAGGCGATTTGTTTGAACAGAGATTTTCATGAGGGCAGAACAACGCAACGAGTTGTTCTGCCCTTTTGTTATGCTTTGTCAGTAAGAATACTGGCTCGCTTAGCGCTGCAGGTTTTGGTTGCTACGACGGCCCCGCCGCCGGAAACCGACCCGCCGGCGCTCGTTCCTCGGCTGGTCCACTTCACTGGCCTTGTCCGGCTCGGAATTAGCTTCGACCAGTTTCTTCACCAGTCGATCAATTGCGGGGCCGCGAATGTTGACGTAACGAACGGTTCCCTCGGCATCGACGAGGACACAAAAAGGAATACGATGCACATCCAGTTGCACGGCTAACTTGTTTTTCCAGCCATTGCCATCGAAGAACTGGGGCCAGTCTATGTTTCTTGCTTCCAGCATTTTATCCAGAGCATCTTTATCTTTGTCCAGGCTGATTCCCAGGATTTCAAAGCCGCGCTGGTGGTACTGCTTGTAAACGTTCTGTAAGCGGGGCAGTTCAGCCAGGCAGGGGCGGCACCAGGTCGCCCAAAAGTCAACCAGCACCACTTTTCCTTTGAGCGTCGAGAGGTTGATCGTCTGCTGGTTGCGATGCGTCTTGATTTCAAAGTTGGCCAGTGGCTGGCCGATCATCTTGAGTTGGGTCAGCTGGCCCTTGAGAAAGGTAACTTCGCGTTCTAACCGGCCAGTTTTTTCAGCTTCGGCAATGTAACCCTCCAGGTGTCTAAACCCCTCTTCACTGCGATCAAGCATGGAGAGTGCCTGGGCCCATTCCAGCACGATGCCTCCATTGCGCTGGCCTTGAGCCTCGATCGCTCGCACCGCCTGCTGAGGATTGTCGGAGCGAACATAGGATTGCACGAGCCGCGTGGTGGAGAGGCTGGCCAGTTCATGTTTCGGGTACTGATTGAGAAAGGCCTGGTAGGCAGGAGCTGCCTGCTGGTAGCTGCCCATGTTCCACAGGGAGATTGCTTTCAGGTAAGTGACCTCGGCCCGTTGTTTTGACTTGGGGTACCTGTCCAGGAACTGGTCGATCAACTTAAGACCTTCGGGAGTCGCCTGGCAAAAGATCAGATGCCGGACACGGCGCATGTTGACAACCTTCGAGAGTTCGTCAAACGCTTTTTGTTCAGCCGTCATTTCCGGGCGGCCGGACTGGTCGAACTTGTAAGTCTTGCCATCCCGTTTTCCCTTGACGGTTAGTATTCTCTGCATGTAGTTGTCCAGTCGGTCTCCGGAGTAGCCGACCTGCGTGTCATATGACTTACCGCTGGAGTCGGCCAGTATCACGGTTGGAAAACCACGAATCTTGTAGAGATTCTTGAGCTTCTCGTTCTGTTGGATCGTCCTGGCACTTTGTTTCGACTTGTTGCGAGGGTAATCCAGGGTAACGAAAACATAGTGTTGTCCCAGTTGTTTCGCGAACTTCGACTTGCTCAAGACATTCTTGTGTAAAGCGATGCAAGGAGGGCACCAATCGGAGCCGGTGAAGTCGATCAGGAGATCTTTCTGCTGCTGGGCAGCAAGTTTCTTGGCCGCTGCAAAATCAATAAGCCAGTTCGTGTCTGCTGCCAGGACCCGGGGGCTTACCGACACGAATACAAGCAATAAGCAAAGAGACCTGTAACGACAACCTGCGTGTTTGACCATGATAAGATCCTGCAATGTTTGAAGATGAAAAAGGTGTGATGGAGCTGTGCCTGCTTATCCCTGGCAATCCTAGCCGACCAGCCGTGGGGAAGGCAAGATCTCTCGTGGGCTGGTCGCGTGGCTGGCTGGGTTCCGACTACTCTGTTGGTTACAATGGGTTCGTTTTAACGGCTACCTGTTAACAGCCTTGGCCGTGATAAGTGAACTGTTTCTGGAACTGGAAAAACTTGGCAGGTTGATATGAAGATCAATAAAGATCTCCAGGCAGCTGACTTGGCTCCGCAGATCGCGGACCTGTTTGAACTGTCCGGTGCCAAGATCACGGCACTTGAGCAGGGCAGTCAGCAATTCAGTGGCAGTCCTGTTTTTACGGTTGATGGACAATATGTTTCGCAAGGCTGGACGGAATGGACCGAGGGATTTCGATACGGTTCGGCGATCTTACAGTTTGATGCCACTGGGCAAGAACAATTCTTACAACTGGGTCGAGATAAAACGATCCAGCAGATGGCATCCCATGTGTCGCACACCGGTGTCCATGATCACGGTTTTAACAACGTTAGTACCTATGGGGCCTTGCGGCGACTCATGCTGGAGCAGCGGATCGCAGAAAATTCCTGGGAACGGAATTTCTACGAGTTGGGATTGAAAGCCAGTGGCGCGGTGCAAGCAGCTCGCTGGTCGACGACCCACGATGGCCAGGGATATATCTACTCATTCAATGGACCTCATTCACTGTTTTGTGACACGATCCGTTCATTGCGATCGCTGGCCCTGGCCCACTCGCTGGGACATCAACTGCTTGCCGAAAATGACGCTTCTATCAACTTGCTCGATCGATTGCTCCAGCATGCCCAGCTGACCGCTCAATACAATGTTTACTATGGGGAAGGCCGTGACATCTACGATGTCCGTGGGCGAGTTGCTCACGAGAGTATCTTTAACTGTAATGATGGGCGTTATCGGTGTTCAAGTTCCCAGCAGGGATATTCAGCATTTAGTACTTGGACCCGGGGACTCGCCTGGATCATGCTCGGTTACCCGGAACAGTTGGAATGGCTGGAGATCATTGCGGATGATCAATTGGAACCAGGCGGTGGCCGCCAGCAGGTTGTGGAGTGGATGTTGCGGGCTGCTCAGGCAAGTTGTGATTTCTTTATCGAGAATACACCGCTGGACGGGATTCCCTACTGGGATACAGGAGCACCCGGGCTGGCTCAGATGGGTGATTACTTGCAACAGCCAGCGGACCCGTTTAACGCGCTGGAGCCAGTCGACAGTTCGGCAGCTGCCATTGGAGCCCAGGGATTGCTGCGATTGGGCCGCTACCTGCAGACGCGGGGTGAGACGGATTCAGCAGCGCGTTACTGGCAAGCGGGCTTAACGGTTGCCCAGCGGTTGCTGGCTGAGCCCTATCTTTCCCTGGACACGAACCACCAGGGTCTGTTGTTGCATACCATTTACCATCGGCCCAGGGCTTGGGATCACGTTGCCCAGGGTGCAGACATACCCAACGGAGAAGCTTGCATGTGGGGAGATTATCATTTGCGAGAATTGGGCCTGTATTTGCAACGCGTGATCCAGGAAGAGACTTATTACACCTTCTTCGGGCCTCCGCAGGCTGGCGGAGAAGATTGACCAGAATAAGGGGGAGAGATCCAGATGCTGATTCGTCAACTGGCAACTGCCATGCTGCTGGTGCTGTTCATGGGGGTGACCGTCTGTGCGGAGGTCGAGCGGTTTGAGATCAAGTCGCGTGAGCCTTTTGCTGGTGGCAAGATTTTTGGCCAGGCAGGAGCTTACCAGCGAATTCAAGGGACAGTTCATTTTACGTTGAATCCCCAGGCTCTTCAAAATCAGAACGTTGTCGACCTGCAGTTTGCGCCGCGTGACCCGGACGGCCTGGTACGTTACTCGGCCGACGTCTGCCTGCTGGCTCCTCAGGATCTTAGCAAGGCACGCGGGGCACTCCTTTATGACGTCAACAATCGAGGAAACAAGCTGGCCCTCGGTTTCTTTAATTTTGCATCCGGTGCCAACCGCAATGACCCACTGACCGAGGACCAAGCTGGCGACGGATTCCTGATGGAGCAGGGGATCGTGGTTTTGTGGAGTGGCTGGATTGGCGAATTACTGCCAGGCAATACGCGTTTGCGATTGCATGCTCCCACCACGGCTGGTTCTGACAAACCACTGACGGGGCCCGTTCGTTACGAGTTATTTACTGCCAGTCCAGCCACGTCGCTGGCAGTGAACGGGAGTGGCCATGGTGCTTATGATTCGGTTGACCCTTTGCTTAAAGAGGCCACCTTAACGCAACGGCAGCGTCCCGAAGATCCGCGGGTCGTGGTGACTCGCGATAAGTGGACGGCTTCCCGGGAGAAGAAGAGTGACGAGACGGGCTTGTCAAAGTTGACCGTTACCATGGAGCAGGGGTTTGAACCGGGTTTGTTGTACGAGTTGATCTACCAGGCAAAGAATCCCCTGGTGATGGGAACAGGCCTGACCAGCGTTCGAGACCTCGTGTCGGCACTGCGTTATGGTGATGGTAAAGATAATCCCCTGTTGCTCAACGGTAAGCCGGTGATTCGACGGACGCATGGTTTTGGTGTTTCGCAGAGCGGCCGGTTCTTGCGAGAACTGGTTTACTGGGGACTCAACGAGGATGAACAGGGACGGCGAGCTTTTGATGCCGTGATCCCTCACGTATCGGGAGGAGGCCTGGGGTCCTTTAATTACCGATTCTGTCAGCCGACAGCTTACAACACGCAGTTTCGACAGCATGAGTATCCCTCGGATCGATTCCCGTTTGCTTACGAGATCCAGGAAGATTCTCTCTCCAAACAGCGGGATGGCATTCTACAGCGTTGCCGGCAGTCGACAGCACCTTACATTTTTCATACCCAGTCCAGTTCCGAGTACTGGCACCGCAGTGGCAGCCTGGCTCATACCGATACCTTGGGGCAAAAAGATTCGCAGGTGCCAGATACCGTACGGATCTATATTTTTGGGGGTACGCAACACGGTCCGGCCAGTTTTCCGCCCGGACAATCGGGAACGTCCAATGCTCAGAACCCGGGGGAGTACAAGTTCTTTCTGAGGGCTTTGCTCGTCCGACTTGACCAGTGGGTGGCGGACGGGACTAAGCCGCCCGCTAGTGTCTATCCCACCATTGCTGCAGGGAACCTGGTGTCACCCGTCGCGGCTGCCGCTGGATTTCCCCGCATCCCGCAGGTGGCATTTCCGGCAGTCTGGCAGCAACCGTCGTTCTGGAAACTTGGTCCTCGTTGGGAGAAGCAGCGAATCGTGGATCAAGAGCCACCTGGACGACTGGCTGATTACGCGGTGCTGGTTCCCCGCTTCAATGCAGATGGCAATGAAATGGGCTGTTTGAATCCAGCCGAAGTTGCGGTACCGGTCGCCAGTTACACGGGTTGGAACCTCATCAGTGATGGAACGGGTGCGGACGGCAACCTTGCCAGCTTACGTGGCAGCTATATTCCGTTTGCGCGAAGCAAGGCGGAGCGTCTTGCCAGCCAGGATCCACGCCGCTCCGTCCAGGAACGCTATCAGTCGGTGGAGTCTTATATCGTTCAGATGAAGGTATATTGTGATGGGTTGGTGAAAGGCGGGTATCTACGAGTTGATGACGTCCCCCGTATCTTGGAGACGCATCGCAAGCGAGTTGAACCTTTATTTGAGAAAGTTCCGGACCGGCCGTAATCCTATTGCTGCTGGAGGCATCGATTTCTGACTTGGTTTCGTGACGGGATACGGCAGATTGAATAAGTTTGCGAATTTTTTTGAGCGTCATCGCATGGGTTTGGCATTGGCGATCATCGCGATGTCAGCAATCTGTGCTGTCGGGGTAGCTCAACTCGAGTTTGAAGATCAGCCGCGCGGTATTTTTCGGACGGATGACCATTCTTTTCGACAACTGGAAGAGGTGTTTGGGCAGTTTGGCACCGATGAGTTGAACTGTATGGTCCTGGTGGAAAGCGAGGAGCTGTTTGCAGTCAGCGAGTTGACAGCCTTGCAGTCGCTGGCAGCGGATTTAAAAGACGTTGTCGGAGTCAAGGAAATTCTGAGTATTGCAGATTCTCGTCTGCTGATTCTCAAGCCATTACCTCACCCGTTACTGCCGAACTTCGCCTTGCTACCGGTTGAAATAGCACAACGACAGGCTGAGATTGCCAGGCAAGAAGCTCTCGCCCACCCACTGGTTGCTGGCCGCTTATTGACGGCGGATGCCCGTAAGACGCTGATGATTGTCCGCCTCTCCGGAGGCGAACTGACAATCGATAATTTGCAACCGGTTGTTGGTGCGATTCGTGAAGTTCTGGATGAGGCCAATCAAACCGGTATCTTGCGAGCGCGGATGACAGGTTTACCCTCCATTCGTGTGGATGTCTTTACGGTCATCCAGCGCGACTACCGCTTATTGTTGTGGCTTGGTGCTGCCATGGCCTTCAGTATGGCACTATTGATCTTTCGGCAGCTGTCAGCCGCTTTG
>JAYGDG010000393.1:0-9022 GCA_046583015.1 Pirellulaceae bacterium
GGATGGTTCGATGGCTTTTGCGGCTCGAGTAACCGATGCGGCCAGTGGTCGGGTGATGGAAATACAGACCACGCAACCAGGCTTGCAGTTCTATTCGGGTAATTTTCTCGATGGCTCAGAAGGTGGCGGCGGCAACAAGCAGCATGAGGCTTTTTGCCTGGAAACCCAGCATTATCCGGATTCTCCCAACCAGCCGGGATTTCCCACGACTATCCTCAAGCCGGGAGAAACCTACCAGCAAAAGACGGTGCACAAGTTCTCTGTGAAGTAAACGCTACCTTCGACGCGAGCCAGCGACCGCCGGTGTGGACAGACTTAGCGGATGATGACGCGATAGGGCATCAGCATCAGTGCCGGTTCGGTGAACAGTTTGCGGACTGCTTCAACATCCTGCAGGTTCTGCAGCCACGACTTGGGAATTTGACTTTGGAAACCGGGGAACGGACTGCCTCCGCCACCGAGCAACTGATCCAGGAAACTTTGGCTCTTTGGCAAGACGAGTAATTCGGCTTTTTCACCATCTTTGAAGTTGGCGGCTTTCTTGGCGGCTTGAATTGCTTCATGCAGCGTTCCCAGGTGATCCACCAGGCCATTCTTTTTTGCTTGCCGACCCGTCCAGACCCGTCCGCCGGCCAGCGGTTCCAGTTGTTTGACAGTTAAGTTGCGCCCGCTAGCCGTTTTAGCGACAAATTGCCGGTAAACTTCTTCCATGTTCGCCTTCCATACTTTCCGCTCGCTTTCAGTCATCGGGTTGACTGCTGACAGCAGGCCACTGTTTTTTCCGATGCTGATGACTTCGGTTTTCACACCAAATCGTTCGAACAGGCCAGCGAATGATATCTTGCCACCGACGACGCCGATGGAGCCAGTCAGGGTGCCGGGTTGAGCGTAGATTTGGTCGCACCCCATGGAAATGTAGTAGCCTCCGCTGGCAGCGATATTCCCCATACTGGCAATCACCGGTTTCTTGATCCGTTGCACTTCTCGCCAGATCAAGTCACTGGCCAGGGCAGAGCCACCGGGACTATCGACCCGCAACACGATGGCTTGCACGGTCTTGTCGCTGTCGGCTTGTTTCAGAGCTTGCACCAGCGTGTCACTGCCAACGGCCGTCCCTCCCAAGAGACTGAAAGTGCTTTCGCCGGTAACAATGGTTCCGACGGCATAAACCACGGCGATTTTTTTCTGCTGGTTTGTTTTCTTGCCATCCGCGCCGTTCAGTAGCAGGTCAAATAACTTGACCATTCCCATCATGCCCGAGAAGTCGGTTTCGACTTTCTTGACGGCATAGCCATTGAGCAGATCGATTTGACCGACATCAGTTGCCAGGTCTTTGCCGAGCCGCTCCTTGATCTGGTCGCCATAGGCGATTTCATCAATCAGGCCGGCCTGGAGTGCTTGTTGCGCCGTGAAGAGACCCTGGTCGATGAGGCCGCGAACTTTTTCGACCGGCAACTTGCGGTCGGTGGCGATCGTCTCAATGAGCTGGTCATAAAAGTCTCCCAGCAGTTGTTCATATTGCTGGCGAAATTCGGGGCTCATGGAGCTGCGCGTGTAAGGTTCAGCCGTTCCTTTATAGGAACCAACTTGCATCATATCGGCCTTGATGCCAAAGAAGTCAAAAAGTGTCTTGTAGTAGGTGATCTCTGCCCGCAGCCCTGGAATCATCAGCGTGCCGGATTCGGGCATGATAATGTGATCACAAGCAGAGGCCAGCAGGTAGTCTTGCGTTCCCGCGTCGTGAATGTCCGCGTAGATTTTGCGTCCCGCGGCCCGCGCCCGTCCGATGGCCAGCCGCACGTCCTCCGCTTGGGCGCGCCCCATGGCAGCACCGCGAATTTTCAGGACCATCCCGGACAGTTTCTCATCTTTGGCTGCCTGGTTTAGTCGGTCGATGAGGCCCAGCAGACTGTTGTCACCGGAAGCAAACAGACCCTCGGATGCTGACATTTCCGAAACGGCACCTTTGAGAGTTAGTTGCGCAACAACCTGCCGCGGCTTCTTTGTTTCCTCTTCAGCAGGCTTTTCCTTGGTTGCCGGTTTGGGTTTTGATTGCTGGGCGGTTGCTGATACGACAGGGAAAACCGCCACCAGGAGAGCTAGCAGGGAGGTAGGGAGAACCGCAGTAACAGTTGCTTTAGCGAACATGGAAAGAGGCTCCTTGACCGATTTTGACTCAATGATGAAGTCATATTGTGACACAACCAGCAGGCACTGGGTACAGTCCGACAGTCACCAGCTGGATGGGTAGCAAGACAACTTGACAGTGTACACGTGTATATGTATGGTGGCGTTTTACGAGGGGGCGGTATTTTGATCATTACCGCGTTTTTTGCCAGGAGAACGAAATGTCAGCACGACAACTGTTAACGCAACGTCAACAGGATGTGTATGAACTAATTCGTGACAAGATCATTAACCGTGGCTACGGTCCCACCGTGCGAGAGATTGGCGAACACTTTGGGATTAAGTCACCCAACGGTGTGATGTGCCATTTGAAAGCGATCGAGAAGAAGGGACTAATTCGTCGCAGTCCGAATAAGTCCCGTGCAATCGAGTTGACTCAGAATGACGCAAGTGAGCCTCGAGGTTTGCAATTGGCTGGCACGGTGGTTGCCGGAGCGACGAATTTAGCTTTTGAACAGAGCGACCGAATCGACTTTGATCAGCTCTTTCATCGGCAAGATCAGTTTGTCCTGGAGGTTCGTGGTGATTCGATGATTGAAGCTCAAATTGCTGATGGTGACTACGTTGTAATACGGCAGCAGCGAACAGCGCAGCAGGGACAGATGGTGGTGGCTCGTACCGACGGTGGAGAAGCCACGTTGAAGTACTGGTATCCGGAAAAAAACAAGATTCGCCTGCAGCCGGCCAATTCATCAATGGATCCGATTTACGTTGACGATGCAGAAGTCGTTGGCGTCGTCGTCGGTGTCGTTCGTCATCTTTGATTGGGTGGCGCGGTCGATACGGTTTATGCTGACTTATCCAGCTTGGCAGCCTGATTGATCTTGTTGTAGAGAGTCTTCAAGCTGATTCCCAGTTCTTCGGCCACTGCGGGCTTGTTTCCCTCGTACCGATCTAAGGCTTCCTGGATCGCTACCATTTCCAGGTTCTGCAAAGTCATCGCGGATCTCTTATCGCTTTTAGCAGTTGCAACTTGCGAACGATGGAATCGTTGTGGCAAATGATCAACGGTAATGGGGAGTTGATCACAAAGGATGGTGGCATGTTCGATGGCATTGGCCAACTCACGAACGTTGCCAGGCCAGGACTGCGATTGCAGATATTTCATGGCCTCGGGAGTGAATAGTGGTTTATCGGGAGAAGTTCCCGCATGGAACCGACGGTAAAGATGTTCAGCGATCTGAGGAATGTCTTCGGCTCGGTCTCTCAGTGGTGGCAGCATGATTTCAAAGGTATTGATACGAAACATCAAGTCTTGTCGAAAGGTTTCTTCGCTCACCATCTCTTCCAGCGCACAGTGCGTGGCACACAATACGCGGACATCTACTTCAAACGACTCGTTGTCGCCGAGTCGCCGGATTTCACCACTTTCCAGAACACGCAACAGGGTTGCTTGCAGTGATTTGGGTAACTCACCGATTTCGTCCAGGAAGATCGTGCCACCGTGGGCAACCTCGAACAGTCCGACCCGGTGTTCATCAGCACCGGTGTAAGATCCCTTGCGATGGCCAAACAGCTCACTTTCAATCAGGTTTTCTGGCAGCGACCCGCAATTGATGGCCACAAATGGTTTTTGGGAACGGAGACTTTGTTCGTGGACAGCACGGGCGACCAGTTCTTTTCCAGAACCGGTCTCACCGCGAATTAGAACGGTTGAATTCGTGGGAGCGACTTTAGCAATGCGATCACGTACTTTTTGCAAAGCATCACTGCTGCCGACCAGCTGTGGTGTTCCTTCCGCCTGTTGCAGCTGATGTTTAAGAGCCCGGTACTTATTGTTCATTTCACGTTTTTCAACGACACGCTTTAGCAGTTTTTCCAGCTCCTGCAACTTGCAGGGCTTGGTGAGATAATCGAAAGCCCCGTGTCGTAAAGCCGCCACGGCACTTTCCAGCGAAGATTTACCGGTCAAGACGATGGCTTCGGCTTCCGGGGAGAGGGTCAGTGCCCGCTCGATCACGGCGATTCCGGACAAGCCTGGCATATCCAGGTCAACCAGCAGGCAATCGTAGGTGTTGCGCTGTAAGGCTGCTTCTGCTGTCAATCCGTCTGGGCAGACTGTTACTTCATGTCCCATGCGGGGAATTTCCAGACTCATTAATTCTTGCAGCGACTCTTCGTCATCAGCAAAGAGGATTTTTAATGGATTATCCGACTTTTCGGTTTTCTTCATGTTTCACATCGTTAGGGGCTAAAGGCAAGGTGACTTCAAAACAAGATCCGGTACCGGGACCCGCACTGGTACCGATAACCTGACCACCGTGGTCTGTAATAATGCGATAAGTAATGGAGAGGCCAAGGCCAGTTCCTTTTCCATCACGGCGACGCGTAAAAAAAGGATCGAAGAGATGTTTCCGGACTTCTGCCGTCATGCCACAACCCGTGTCAGTTACTGACAGGATTAAATTCTCTGATTGCTGTTTCAGTTCGATGGTGACGGTTCCCTCGTCTGAGAGGCTGTCGAGGGCGTTGGTGATGAGATTGAGTACGACTTGTTTGATTTCCTGGGAATTCACCATGGCCACCACAGGTTGCTGGCCATGAAAAAGGATCTGCTTGTTGCGGTACTTCCCGAGATGCTTGACCATATCAATCACACCGGAGATCAATTCCCGCAATTCGGTCGAGTGTTTTTGGCTGTCCCCTAAGCGAGAAAAATCGAGCAGTTGATCAGTGATATCTTTGCAGCGAAACGCCTCATCCTGAATTCTGCGCAGGTATTTGCGTAGTACCGTGACCTCTGAGTTGTGCTCACTGTCGGGCTTGCTGTCGTCCGACTGCATGATGTCATGCAGTCGTGATTCCAGGGATTCGGCGCACCAGGCAATCGATGCCATCGGGTTGTTGATTTCATGGGCAACGCCAGCGGCCAGGAACCCGACGCTTGCCAGTTGCTCACCTCGTACAACCTCCTGGGTTCTCTGCTGTACCTGCTCATCCAGGTTGTCCCGTATTTCCTGGAAACTGGTTGTCATTTGATTCATGGCTGTTGCCAGTTCGGCAATTTCATCGTTCCCGTGAATCTCAATGCGATGATCGAAGTTCCCGGCAGCAACCCGTCGTGAACCATCGATCAGTACCTGGATGGGACGGATCAAAGAGTGGTCAAATAATGCGCAGAAACCTACAAAGGAAACGACAACGATTGCAAAAGTGACCCAGGTGACGATGATCAGTGTGCGATATTCAACACGAACTTCCCCGGCAAATTGGTGCATCCGCTGCTGCAGGTAACCCGGCAGAATCGCTGACAAGCGACTCAATTCAGCTAACTCTTCATTGAGTGTTTCAATCGGAAGTTGATCGAGTATCCAGGCGTCCCCCTGGTTAGTTCCTTTGATTCGCTCCACGGAAGCAACGATCTTTTCGATAGTGACCTGCTCAAGCTTCAAGTCACCTAATAAATCACTGTCATTGTTGGCTGCAAACAATTGATGACGATAACGGTCCACCGATTCGGCAACGGCTAACAGTTGAATGTGGAATTCTTCACGCAACAGGCCGGTATAGCGTTGTGGATCATGACCGGGAGAGTCTTGCAGGGTTTGCACCTGTTGCAGTGTAAACCGCAAGTTACTAACGGTTCGCGTCAATTCGGCTGACAAGGGTAATTCGCCCGCCCGCCGACTGACACTGCGTGCTAAGTGCCGGTAGGAATTGATGCCGTGTAAACTGCTAAAGAACAGCACGAAGGCAATCATAAAGAGCCAGGCAATGCCAAGCAGCAGTTTGTAGCGAATGGGCCAATTGGACAGCAACGACGACCTCCTTGTCGTGATGGCGGTACTGGAGCGAAGGGAAGTAGTTTGAACAGATGAGACGGCGGGCAATTTAGAGCCCGGCAAGTGTACTCGGTGGATGCCTTGAAAGGCAAGGTGAAAGCGGTGAGCTGCGGGACCGCGGTGGTAGTGCGAATTGCTAGCAGAATCGGTCTGGTAGCCCGATTTAGTGTCGAATGGCACGGCGTAGCAAGAGGGTGCCAACGACCAGCAAAACAAGGTTTCCGAACCAGACACTGTAGGGAGGAAAAGCACCACACTTGGCCCGATCGACACCGTACTGCATGACCGGATAGTAGACGGCAAGAATGGGAAGAAAGCAGACTCCGAAACTGTTCCAGAAATCTGCCGTTTTCAGCCAGATAGCCATGCCGGTTCCGACGAGGATAAAAACCAGGCAGCTAAATCCATTTGCCCACCGCCGCCAGGGTTCGGTCAACAGCCGATAGAGGCGGAAGTTAGCCGAAGTTAAACCACGGACGCGGTTGTTCCATTGGTTGCCAGTCAACTGTTGGAAATCTCCTGTCAGCATTTGATAAGCGCCATGCGCGGCCATTAGTTGTTCTTGCTTACTGATAGTGGTGCGCTGTTGATTGGCTTTCTGAGAGATATCGCGGAGGGCGATTTCAGAGGGTGACTGTGAGTTGCTTCCATTCTTGGAGCCGGTGGGAATGGGTAATTCGTATTCGAACGTATTGGGCCACTGGCCATGCGTGTGTGTCCCAATATCGAACTCGGTGTCTTCCAGCCGCAAAAGCAGTTTGCCGTTGTCTGAATCAAAGCGCAATTCGGCCTGCCGCGAGGTTAACGTAACAGGGGGCGATTTGTCGGTGGCATGAAAACAGATGGTGGGACGGATGAGGGTTCGATCCTTAACATCCTTGACGCTAATTGAAAACCGATCTGTCGTGTATGAATGTTGCGTGCGGAGCATGCCATAGGCGATCTCTTCCACCGACTGCAGCACCACGCGATTGATGCCGTGGCGACCCCAGGTGACGGCCACGTCGTTGAGCCAGACGGCTGCCAGGCTGATAATGAAGCCCAGCGTTAAAGCTGGCCAAATGACAACCATGGGAGAAATGCCGAGCGATTTTATGGCCAGGATTTCATTATCTGCAGACATGCGGCCATAGAGGCTACAGGCAGCAAACAGGATCGTCCCGGGAATGGCGAAACGCAAGGCGTCGGGAAGGACAAAGGGGATTAGCCGCAACACGGGAATCGGTCCCATTCCCTCCAGTAAGGCTCGCTGAGCCAGGCCAATCAGTAGCATGATGGAGGTCATCACAACTAAGGTCGTGATAAAAACCTTCAGCATCTCGAAGATCACGTAACGTGTTATTTGCCGCATCAGCATAGTGGATATCGTGCCTGGAGGTCATTTGCGCTGGTCGAGTTTATCTCGGCGCGTCCGGAACTGTACCACGATATCGATCGTCGTGAAACGACAATCTGCTCTCAGCGATCAGCGAGGTTGGAATTGACCCGATTTTCCTATTTAGGTATTGTTTCGCAGTTTACCGGGAAGCGCAAAAGGCCTGTTCGGACAGAGGGAATTTGCGGGTGGCAGTTCTCTTAACAGCCGATTCTTGAGAAGCGAGGGGATGGATGAGTTCAGATCGTTGGAAAGAATCTCCCCGCCGCGAGCCCTGCAATCTCTGTCGTGGGGATCATTTTCGACAGCTTTCTCGGCGAGATCGAAAATTGCAGGAGCTGATTACCGTTGCCTGTCGTCAGTGTGGGCTGGTATCGCATGAGCAAATACCGACTGACCAGGAACTGACGGATTATTACCGGCGTCAGTATCGGCACGAGTATCACCAGGAGTACAGTCCCTCGGCTTATCGAGTGGTCCGTGAGTGGAGGCGTGGTGGGGGACTGGTGAAGATGTTGCGACCTTTTTTAGAGCCGACCGATCGTGTCCTGGAAATTGGTTCTGGGATTGGTTGTACGGTCAAGCAGTTTGAATTGGCCGGTTTTGCCAGTTGCGGGATTGAGCCGGGTGAAGGCTTCTGCCAGTTTTCCCGAGAGCAACTTCGGGCCTCCGTGAAACAAGCCTCACTGGGAGAAATGGCCAGGCATCCAGAAGCGGAGTTGGTCATGCTGGTGCATGTATTGGAACACCTCAACCGACCACTTCAAGTCTTCCAGCACCTGGGTGACCTGTTGACAGATGGTGGGCAGCTCTATGTTGAGGTGCCCAATTTTGGATTGCCTCATGTGGCTCCGGCGAAACTGTTTCATTTTGCTCATATCTACAATTATTCGGCGGCCACCTTAACGATGCTGGGGCAGGCGAGTGGGTTTGAGGTTGAACAGGCACTTTCTGGCAGCCAGGATCGAAATCTGCGTATCCTTTTTCGTAAATCAAAAGAGGTCGAATTTCACCTGGATACGACTGCTTACCAGCAGTCGATCGATGCCTTGACGCGTCACAACGTCTGGTCTTATCACTGCCGCAGCAGCTATCTCATCGATCGCTTGAAGACGGTTTGGCGACATCGACGAGAGCGTTGGCAGGCAGAAGATGAACTGGCCAGGATAGTGCAATTGTGCGTCGGTGAAGCAGAAGCTGCGGCAACTCGTGCCGAGGCGGCTTAGTGCAGAGTCCCAGCGCTGATCTCTTTTGCGAGCTGATCAGTAGTCAGTCATCTTGCTCATCAGCGGGTAAAGAAGCTTCTGGCTGCTTGAGCTTCTGGAAGCGAAACTCCTTCATCATGAAGGAAATAGCCCGGGCATAAAATCGAGTCGCTTCGTTATAGGCTTTTCTTTTGGCCGCAGCGGCAGCCTGTTCGGTGAGGTTCTTGAACTGATCCCATTCGATCGTTGCCTGGTTTTCAATGGCGACCTTCTTGAGTTCCCGACAGTTTTCCAGCAGCTTAGTCAAGAACTCGCGCGTTATTTTACATTGCGCATTGGTATAGGGACCTTTGCCTTGGGGGGGGATGACGCGGGGATTGTCAGCTTGTTCCTGGCGGTAGCTGCGACCGTGCCAGATACCGGCTGCCAGGGTTAGCAGGCTGATGATGGCTAGGGGTAATCCGTAGAGCCAG
>JAYGDG010000525.1:0-1882 GCA_046583015.1 Pirellulaceae bacterium
GCGAGTTACTTTCTGAAAAGCAGGAACATGCGGCCGGGCGTCGTTAAGGCTGCCCGATCTGCAGTTGAAGCGTTTAGAATCAGTGCGCGTCGAGTTGTCCGCTCAGCGTCAAGCACAGGCCAGTCGATGGGGGTTGGTATCCGATCTCCAGGGTGGCTTGAGACTCGAGTCGCCAGGCCAAGTCAACAACGACGAACAAGGACTCAGGCGGCGCTTGCAAGTCTTTGGCCAGGTGCTGGCTGGGGAAAAATGACACAATTGGGACAAAAAACGGGCCGCACTCCCGTGATAGGAGTGCGACCCACTTGAGTTACACAATTAAGCGACAAGCGGCCTAGGGTTCAAACCCGGTGCCAATTGGTTCGCCGTCACGTCGACAACCTAGCCGCTGATACGTCAGGTAGTCGATGGTTTCTGCCAGCAGATGGACCGAGCCATCGGCGAACACAAATTGCGACCCACCCTTGTGCATCGACTTGAAGCCGTTACTCGTCTGGCGATTTCGCCAATCATGACAGTTTTGCACTGCAGGTCGAAAACCACGTTCCCACAGTCCGGTGACAGGGTAATGGCAGGCGAACCATTCTTAGTGGTCAACGTGAATTTAAGGGGACGTTTTGCCGGTCCGGTAGGCCGCACTTCACCCAGGGGAACGGTGTGTCGATGATGATCGGCTTGGTGCTAACCTTTTCACCCAGGATACCTTCGAAGATCGAACCGTAGAGCGTTTCGATCTTCTTCATGGAGTGGGCGGCCATCAGTCGGTGAACTCGGCCCTGATTGCTGAGTGCCCAACGTCTTCCGCGGCGATCGACAACAAGTTGCCGTCCGCTAGCAGATTTCTTGGCGGCCACCTGGCTGGCGTCAAAGGTCACTTGTTGCCGTGGCGTCAAGCTGACATCCGGGCCGTCGATGGGAGGCGGGGGCAGTACGGGAGACAATGTGTTACCGGCAGGATCACGGTAAGAGAGTGCGGTCTTTGTGCCGGCGATGGGCGAATCGAAGACCACTGGCTGGACGGCCAGGTGATGTTCTTTACGCAATCGCTCGGCATGAGCTTGACGGAATTGGGCTTTGAAGGACTTGCCACTTTTCTCGCTTTCGACCAGCGACGTTTTCACGGTTTCCACAACCCATTTAGCTTCATGCAGTAACGTTTGGGCGTTCACGGGGCCGGCGACGACATGTAAGACACGGCCATCTTGAGCGCAAAAATAGGAAGCGACGTTACCACCTTGTTTGGCTCTGCCGACGATGCGAAACGTACCGACTTTTTGGAAGGCGGAAACGAAATGCTCGTTCAGGTACTTGCCGAATTCCGGATTGGCTAGGGCGTTCACACGGAGCGCCTCGGCGTTGTTTCACGTCAGGCCGGAGTCTTCAAAGAGCCCGGACACGTGCAGGACGAAGACCAGTTTTTCTTCTTTGAGAGCCTTCCGGGCCGCTGCTGCCGGTGAATCGGCGAAGAGCACCGAGGTGCCGTATTCGCCACAGACTTCGTCGGCCAGGACGGGTCGCTGTGGGAAACTGGTGGCGGTGGCTGCCAGGGCCAATGCCAAGACCGCTGATAATCGTAAGGTTGACCTTTTCATGGATTTACCTCCGGTTTTGTCTTGTTGGGTTCGCTTGTTTCACTCGCCCAACGGGAAAACAGTAATTGGAATCGGTTTAACTTGACACTTCGGTAAGCAAGAGGTTACCTAACTCCTTGGCATCACTTGCCTGAAAACAGTGCATCAATCTCGCGATCAGTCATTTGATCAGTTCCATCGGTCGTGTCGATCACCAGCCCAGTTCCGTTGGGAGTGATCCAGACGAGGTGGTTTCCAAGCCGGAAAACTTCCTTCATTTGGGGCTGCCGTTGCAGGATCTGGAAGTAGGC
>JAYGDG010000535.1:0-5381 GCA_046583015.1 Pirellulaceae bacterium
TGCAGCTGGTGGCGCAGGGTGCGGTGCAGTCTGTGCGAGAGGGCCGCGAGTTGATTCGCCAGAGTTTCCCTGTGGAGACTTACGAGCCACAACAGCCAGAGCCCTGGGACGTTGCTTATGAGCAGTTTGTGCAACTGGTAAACGGGACCAGTGACGCCTAGGATGATTTGTCTGTGGGGCTGCTCTGGATCGAAAAACGCATGATAAAGTGGAGAGCGAGACATGATTAGGGTTGGCATTGCTGGAGTTGGCTTCATGGGATGGATGCATTACCTGGCTTACCGTGAGCGTGATGATATCCAGGTCACGGCACTTTGTACGCGTAACCAGGCCAAGCTCGATGGCGACTGGACGTCGATCCAGGGGAACTTTGGTCCTCCCGGAGAGCAGGTCGATACGTCGGCAATGTCCAAGTACCAGGAGGTCGAGGCGTTGCTGGCGAACCCGGAGCTGGATGTGATCGATGTTTGCCTGCCACCTCACCTGCACAAGTCCGTTTGCCTGGCGGCCCTGGAAGCAGGCAAGCATGTCTTCTGCGAAAAACCGCTGGCATTGAATGCCGAGGATTGTGATGCCCTGGTGGCAGCTGCCGAAGGGGCGGGATTGCAGTTGCTGGTCGGACACGTGTTGCCTTTCATGCCGGAGTTTGAGTTCTTGTACAAAGCGGTTCAGCAAGGCACCTATGGCAAGCTGCTTGGTGGTCGTTTCGAACGGGTGATTTCAGATCCACTGTGGCTAAAAGATTTTTACGATATGGAAAAGGTTGGTGGACCGCTGATCGATTTGCATGTGCACGATGCTCACCTGATCCGGTTGCTTTTTGGCATGCCAACACGGGTGACTTCCCAGGGGCGACTGCGAGATGACACGGTCGAATACTGCAATACTCTCTTTCACTTTGAAGATTCTTCTCTGGTGGTGAGTGCGACCAGCGGTGTCTTGAACCAGCAGGGGCGACCTTTCATGCATGGATTCGAAGTGCATTTTGAAGAGGCGACGGTTCAATTCCAGTTCGCTGGGTACCTGGATGAGCCGGAAACCAACCAGTTGAAGGTCCTGATGCCGGGTGAAAAGGGGCAGGTAATACGGCCGAACGTGGGGGAATGGGACCCGGTCAAGAGTTTCTCAGAAGAGATTTCCGAGGTGGTGCAGTCGGTCCAGACAGGAATTGCTTCGCCGCTGTTAAGTGGCCAGTTGGCGCGGGACGCGGTCATGATTTGCCAGCGGCAAACCGACTCGGTGCGCAGTGGAGAGTCGGTTACCATCTAGAGCCAGGGAAGGGTTAGTCTTCGAGGCCAAGATGTTCCGCGGGAACGTCACGGAGGATTTCTTCGGTGCTGGTAACACCCTGGGCGACTTTCAGCAAGGCACTACGATGAAACTCGGTCATCCCGGTCTTGATGGCTGCTTGTTGAATTTCTGCTGCTGGCCGCGAAGCAGCGATGAGGCGGCGAATTTCCTGATTCATCGTCATGACTTCAAACAGCCCGGTCCGTCCGGAGTATCCCTGTTCAAAACACTCAGGGCAGCCGCTGGGGCCGAAGATAGCCTTGCCTTCTCCGTCCTTAAGCAGCGAACGCACTTCTTCAAACGTCTGTGGTGATTCACTCACATCGTAACTCACGCGACATTTTGGACAGAGTGTCCGAACGAGTCGTTGAGCAACAACTCCGAGCAGACAACTGGAGAGGAAAAACGGGCTCGATCCCAGCGCTAACATGCTTTGCACAGCACTGGCCGCAACCGGAGAATGCAGCGTTGCCATCACCAGGTGTCCACTATTGGCTGCTCGGACGGCAGTATGGGCAGTATCCTCATCGCGAATTTCACCGACCATGATCACATCAGGTGCTTGTCGCAGGACGCTGCGCAGTAGTTCCGGAAAGCCAATGCCAATCTTGGCAAAAACCTGTGACTGACGGATCCCCGGGATAGCGTATTCGACGGGATCTTCCAGGGTATTGATCTTACGAGTCCCATCATTGAGGCTCTGCAAGGCGGCATAAAGCGTTGTTGTTTTGCCGGTTCCGGTGGGCCCAGTGACCAGGATCAGTCCCGTCGGACACTGCAACATGATGTTCAGTTTTTTCAGGTCCTTGGGGACAATTCCAAGCTCATCCAGCTCCCTTAAACCCTCATCCTGGTCCCACATACGAATAGCAACATCTTCACCATGGAGGGTTGCGATGCAATTAATACGCAGGTCCAGCTGGCGGCCCTCAAAGAGACCCTTCCGGCGTCCATCTGCCGGGCGACGGTGTTCCGAGATATCCATGCCGGCCATGGCTTTGAAGTTAATGATGATGTGCTTACCGAAATCTCGAGAGACCGCCACAACTGTTTCCACTATTCCCAGCCGACGTACTGCGATCCTGACGGCGTTTTCTTCGGTCAGGATAAATAAGTCACTGGCCTTTAGGTCAGCAGCGTGACGGAGAATGACCGCCACAGCCTTTTCGAGTTCCATCGCTGTCAGTTCCATGGGGTCGAGCGGTGTGGGGGCGGAGCTACTCATGATGAGTTCCTGTTGAAGAGAAACTTCTCGGTAGTGATGAGACAGGGAACGAGATTTGTTTGACTGGCCAAAACGAGTTCACAGAAAGCTGCGGGACGGTTGTCATCGCCGGAAAGACGAATCAACCCTTATGGAGCGCCTCTTCTTTGGAATCAGAAATGGCCAATATCGTATCAAGATTAAGGACTCTAAGTACGTTGGACACACTAGGTGAAAGCGAATGAAGCAGTAGATTCCCATCCGAAGTGCGGAATTTCTTGTGACACGAAAGCAGCCAGCTGACACCACTCGAATCGAGTACTTCGACTTCACTCATGTCGAGTAACACGCGGCCTTCATAAACATCAGGGCCGAGTAGGTCACTCAACGGTTCTCGAAGTGGCGAGATGTCACTTTGGGTGATTTTCCCGGTGACTTGGATGCATATGGCATTCGGATCTTTGGATTCAATAGCTACTTTCATCAGGGAACCTCGGTAGAAAAGAATGACGAGATGTTCCCCTGATGGTAGCGATGTTGGCGAGCACAATCAACACACAGGACGCTGGAAAGATGGCAAAAGTACCGGCGATTTGACTTTTTGAGGGAGCAAGAATAGGATCTTTCAATGCCCTCTGGGTCTGTTTCAGTCCACGAAGGACTACTGCTGCAAGACGCGCAATCGTCGCAACTGGACCAAGTTGCATCAGGTCGAGAATTCGGTGTAATCGGAACTCGCTAGTTCTGTCTGTAATGGTCAATCGGATCGTTCAGTGCTGAGCGTTCGCAACTCCTTTGTTTGCAGGCAATTCTGATTCGATAGCCCAAACGGTGGCTCACCGGATGGCCGATCTCTCTTTCCACACCCAACCAAGATGGGATGTAGGCGGCATTGATGAGGAGACAGGTCTCCCAAACAGGACTGTCCCAGGTTGGGTGAATTCAGCAACGGCTTCTTGGCCTTTGCCTTAGAACACGGATTGGATCTTATGCGAACACGTAATGCTAATGGCCGCAGTTTGTTTTCCGGTTACTTGTTTTCTGGTTACTGGGGAGCCCTGGTTCTCTGGATAGTTTCCTTCCAGGTGTTCTTGCCTGCCCAGGAACCGCCAAGAATTCGGATTCCGGAAAGAGCTTTACCGCAAGCGGCCCAGTTGGAATTGGTGTTACAGCAGGGACAGACTCTGGAAAATTCGAAACGCTGGGGAGACGCTCTGGCGCACTACGAAAAAGCGATCAAGTTATTTCCCGGGCACCGCGATATCCAGCAGCATTATCACCTGGCACAGGGTCACTATGATGTGTCTCGCCGATATGCGGATATCAGTTTCAAGAACGGTTTCCGTCAGCTTGATGCAGGAAAAGCAGCGCAGACCTATGACGAAGTGCTGACCAAGATACAGACGTTTTACGTTGAGTCTCCCAACTGGCGACGTTTGGTCCAACGGGGTACCGAGGGTTTCCTGATTGCATTGACTGAACCTGCCTTCATACAAACCCATCTGCAGCAACTTCCTGTTGCCAGCCGGTTAGCCCTGGAACAGAAAATTCGCAAGAGAGTACGAGAGTCGCGAATCACTAGTCGTTACCAGGCGCAGCAGGTTGTCCTGAATATCTCACGATTGGCAGAAAACGAAATTCGCTTGGCCCCCTCCGCCTGTATCATGGAATACACCTGTGGCGCCCTCATGGAACTGGATCTCTACTCGGGGTTCTTAACAGTCAACCAGTTGGCAGATGTGTTTGCCCAGATCGAAGGAAACTTTGTGGGCCTGGGTATCGAGCTGAAACTTGTACCCGGAGCATTGTCGATTGTCAAAGTGATTGACGATGGTCCTGCTAAACAGGCAGGGTTAAGGGTCGGAGATCGGATTGTAGAGGTTGATGGCCAGACGGTCCTGAAGCTAAAGCCTATCGTAGCAGCGGATAAACTGCGTGGTCAGGAAGGGAGTAAAGTTCGGGTTGCCATCGTTCATCCAGCAGGTTTTAGAGAGAACTACGTCCTCACGCGTTGCCGGGTAGAGGTTCCCAGCATTGAAGACGTGAAGATCTTGCTGCCACAAGACGGTATTGGCTACTTGAAAATCACGAGTTTCCAGAAAACGACTGAACGCTCGATGGATGCAGCACTTCAGAGTCTCAACCGGGCCGGTATGCGAGGTTTGATTGTCGACTTGCGAGGAAATCCAGGCGGTTTTCTTGATGCGTCCATTGATTTGGCTGACAAGTTTCTCAGTCGCGGACTCATTGTTTCCACTCGAGGTCGCAGTGCCAAGGAAGACGTTGACTACAAGGCCCATGATTTGGGGACTTGCACAAAACCCTTGATCGTTCTGATCGACAAGAACTCGGCCAGTGCCAGTGAAATTTTTGCCGGGGCCATCCGTGATCATCGTCGTGGCCTCGTCGTCGGGCAATGCAGTTATGGGAAAGGAAGTGTCCAGGGTATTTTCCCGCTCACCGCTTCACCGGTTGGTATCCGCTTGACGACAGCCAAGTTCTATTCACCCAACGGTCAGGCCATTAGTGGCCGGGGAGTGACTCCAGACGTGCTGGTCCAACAGGTCAGCAAGCCACCAGTGGCAGTTGGTGCCCCACCCAAAGTGGTTGCCGATCCTGTTCTGGAGACAGCCGTTAAACTGTTGCGAAAAGAAGTGCTGGCTGTTGTCCCGCAGCGCTAAGCCCGCAGCCGCTGCTCAGTGACTGGCTTTGATAGCTAAGTGCTCTCGATGGTTTTCTCGCTAAGAGCGCATCAGCAACAGTTCGAAGTTCTCCCCCGGGCACCCGGTCACGGTTCTCAGTTGCCCATCATCTAGACCGTGGGTGCCCTTAAAACAGGCAGTTTTTCTCTCCCTGGAGAATAACTCGGCGCCAGAGAATTTGTTCT
>JAYGDG010000565.1:0-7075 GCA_046583015.1 Pirellulaceae bacterium
TCGCTTTCCGTAATCCGCCAGCCGACGCCATAACCAACTCCCGGTTTCGTGATGACCGTGGGTCGTTGCATTTCGTCAATCCACTTGTCTGACAAAGGGGATTTCTGATCGGCCAATGGTTTTTTGAGGTGCAGTGAAGCAAAGCGAATCAAGTCGTGGGCACTGCTGTAAACGGCCGAGGCCCCCGGATGATCAAAATGGTAGTCAGCCAGCGGCTGCTGGTCCGCTCCGTAGCGGATGGCAGCCAGTTTCTGTTGTGCCTGGTTCAGGACGACCGCCGTATGCTTCATTCCCAGTGGTGAGAAGACTTTTTCCTTCATGAAGACCGCGTAACTGTCGCCACTGGTGCGCTCGATCACATGGTCAAGTATGCCATAGCCAAAATTTGCGTACTGGTAACTTTCACCCGGGAGCGTGAGCAGTTTTCCATAGCGACGAATCGACTCGTCTCTCGCGGGGGCTCGATGAGGCGTGTCCGCGTAGAAGAACTGGTAATGCAGCGGTAATCCCGACGAGTGGTTGGCCAGTCGTCGCACGGTTGCTGCTTCGACACGACCGAGGGGTGACTGAATCTTGGCTTCCCCCAGGTACTTGTTGACCGGCTGGTCCAGGTCAATCTTGTTCTGCTGGACCAGCAGCATCAGTCCGGTGGCCGTCATTGGCTTGGAGATCGATGCCAGCGAATACATGGTCTGTTCTGTAGCCCGGATTTTTTGCTGGCGATTGGCCCAACCGAAACCTTCTTCCCAGAGAATCTTGCCATCCTTGATGACTGCTACGGCCAGCGAAGGAACATTATTTTCCTGTAATTCCTTTTCGATATCCTGCCGTATCTTGGCAAATGGGCTTTCCTCGGCGACCAGCGGAACCGCCAGCAGCAACAGCAAGACAACCTGACTGAAGAGACGTTTTCTTTCAGACATTGTTGGGTTCCTTGATGGTTTGCAACAGCGTACCGGTCCCCAGCAAGCTACCACGTTCCCCTGGTACTGGACAGTCACAGGGAAACGAATAAGCAGTGGATTTGTGGGGCAAATGCTTGCTTCTCACTCTCTGGGAGGCCACAATAATCGGTCCTGATCAAACCACGGCCAGCGAGGCTGTTGATGAGTCAAACAACAAGCACTGGAGAAAACAATGTTCAAGCGGTTTACGACTTTAAGCGTGGCATGTTGCCTGACGTTCATGAGTTTCACGGTGTTGGCACAAGGGAAGAAGACCGTGGTTGTCGATCCTGCCAAGACAGGCCCCGATTATGCTGTCCAGGGCGAATACGTGGGAGCACTTCCGGGCCTGGGGAATGGGGTGCTGGGAATCCAGGTGATCGCTTTGGGCGACGGGAAATTTCGTGGAGTGGCGACCATGGGTGGATTGCCGGGAGCAGGATGGAAACGGGGTGATATGACGAAAGTCAGCGAAGCGTCACGTGAAGGAGACGTAACAATACTGAAATACCCCAAAGATGAGGTTGTCGTTACGATCAAGGATGGCACGGCAAGCGTCGTCCTGGCGGGTGAGAAGGTTGGTGACTTGAAGCGAGTCGTTCGCAAGAGCCCGACCTTGGGAGCCAAGCCTCCGACGGGAGCGACGGTCCTGTTTGACGGGAAGTCAGCAGACCAGTTTGTCCGTGGTCAAGTCGTCATGGAGAACTTGCTGCGACACGACTGTGAGTCGAAGCAGAAATTTGGGGATCACAGCTTGCACCTGGAATTCCGTACTCCCTTCCTGCCGCACGCCCGTGGCCAGGGACGTGGCAACAGTGGTATGTATATCCAGGGTCGCTACGAAGTACAGGTGCTCGATTCCTTTGGCCTGGCTGGCAAGAACAACGAGTGCGGTGGCATTTACTCCATTTCGGAGCCGAAAGTGAACATGTGTTTTCCGCCACTTACCTGGCAAACGTACGATTACGATTTCACGGCTGCCGTCTATGAAGGTGGTAAGAAAACAAAAAATGCTCGTGTCACGATTAAGCATAACGGCGTTGTGATTCACGATAACTTGGAGTTGCCCAAGGGAACCCCGGGCAAGCATCCGGAAGCTGACACTCCTGGCCTGCTTTACTTGCAGGGCCATGGCAACCCGGTTGTCTACCGTAATATCTGGGTCGTCGAGAAGAAGTAAGCGGTTTCGATCAGCAAACCCAGGCTTGTTGCACAAGTGGCCCAATTGCCAGGATGGACCAGGCAGCTGGGCCACGTGTTTGCGCTCACGCTAAACCGACTCGCTTCGTTACTTGGCGGGCAGCGGCCAGTCCAGGTGTTTGTGCAGGAATTGGAACGTTCCCTTGGCATTGATGGTGTGCGGTCCATCGAACCACTCGATCTCACAGCGGTCACCGATTTTCAGCTTTCCCTGGTAGAGGTAGCGAACCTTGCCGAATTCGTAGCCGACCCATTCGTCTTCGCCCACCCCATCAAAGTGACCCCGTTCGACCATGAACGGTCGTGGGCAGATGAGCGAAGCCATTTCGGCGTAATTGAAGGTGCTGCCCAGGTCCCACTCAAAGATCTCGTATTCACCGTGCCAGACGTAACTGAAGTTGTGCCGGCTGGAGGCGTTCTTGAGCACCCATTCGTTAAAGTCTGCCGAGCAAATGGAGAGGCAGTAATCAGTGACCAGGGCCGGAATCCGCATGGCCGACTTGCCCCCGTAGCTCAGTCCGTAGAAGGCGATTCGCGAGTCATCCACTTGCGGTTGTGACCCCAGCCAGTTCACGATCTGCTGGTGCTGCGGAACCATGGTCGAGAAGAGCGTCTTCTTGATGGGATAGCTCTTCCGCTGCAGAGTTCGGAAGCGATCTTTGAAGATATAAATATTTTGCGGAGCAAACGTAATGAATCCGCGCTCGGCCAGCGTAGTGGCAAAGGCTTTGTAGTATTGAAACTGTTCTTTGCCGATGACACTCTGTGGTCGACCCTCCAATCCATGCTGACAGACCACGACAGGCCGCTTTTCATTCGCCTTGATGCCCTTCGGTACGGTATAAATTCCGTACGCAAAAACGTCCGGGAAGACGTCGAGCACCACTTCGTAGCGCGTCCACTGATCCGATTCGGCAATCTGCCGGGAGCGTGCTTTGAACGGCAACAACGGCTTGTCGAAATGACCGATCACTTCATGCTTAAAAAGCTCACGATACGATTTGTTACTGGCCTCGAATTTTTCCAGCGAAGAGGTGTCCCGCTTCTTGAAGAACTCTTTTCGCACGAAGGGACTTTCCCGTAACAACCACTGGTTATGACGGTCCATTTCGTGAATCAAGCGTTGTTGCCGGGCTGCCGGCTCGTACTTGGTTTGCAGGTGTTCCGGTGCTTCCCCGGCCTTCGCTAATTGGCTCCCAGGGTTCAAGGCTTGCAGCAGTCCCTGCAGTGCCTTGGCTGAACCAAACGGCCCTCCACCACCACCACTGACCACGGAAGAAAAGTGGTTCAGTTTCTTGTTTCCCTTCAGCAGGCGTCCAGCCCGTTCCAGCTCTGGTCCTACCATGTAAACCGAGGAGGTGTGCAGTTCGGCTGGTGCTCCTCCACTACCGGGCAAGGTAACTTCCGGGCCCTTACACATTTCAATGATGCAGGGGCGAGGGGCAATCAGGGTTGCGATCTCGGCATCGCCAAACTGTTCCAGGAGACCAAAAACATTGCGAGCGATCGGTTCATTCCAGATGTTTTGGCGAGAATCAAAATAACCACTCACGCAAACCGCATCGATTCGCTGGTCAATGGCTGCACTGTAAAAGGCTATCAGCCCCCCTTCTCCCCAGCCAATAACACCGACCTGGGCATCTTTCTTTCCGGCGTCCTTGCTGAACCAGTCCACGCCTGCCAGCACTTGTTGAATTTCATAGCCGATCAAGTGTCGACCCAATTCGAAGGCGCTCCGGTAAATGAACTCACGACTGCTCAAGAGGGCTCGTCCATTACGTTTTTCCAGCTTGCGACTGAGCAGCGTGGGAACCAGCACGCGGCAACCACTTTCCGCCAGTCGCCTGGCATACTGTGATTCTGCCGCTACGCCCTCGACCAGGCCAGAGATCATTTCTGGCGTTTGATCGGCATCGGGGATGGCCACGATATCAATCCCACTGGCCTTGGTTGGGACCAGCAACAATCCTTCACCGTGCAAGTCACCGATGGTTGGCCAGCGGACACTGAAGACCTGGTAATTTTTTCCTCGGCCCACGAGCGCCGGCTGGTTGGTACTGCCGACAAATTCCAGGCCATCGAATGATTTGCGCTGATCACGAACACCCAGGATATGGGCCAGCCGATCCCGGTTGGGTTGTACGGACTTGGTGTACAAGTCAGCCGAAGCAAAGTTTCGGTTCCAGTGCTTGTCACGAAGAGCGACCGATTGAGCAATCTCGCGCAGCAAGAACTTGTCGATCCCATCGATCATCCGAGAAGCGATATCACCTTCCCAGGTCAGCGGGGTAGTACCAGGCACGGGATCGCCCGCTTGGACAGTAACAGCGGAACAACAGGCGAGCAGGATCAGGGTGAGGCGAATCATCAGCTATTCTCCATGAGTGGCCATCCGGTCTGGTTACAACTGCCGGTTAGGCAGCATCGCTAGTATGGCGGTTCTTGTGCGCGAATCAACTCGCGGATCCCGGGTTATTCCCGCGGATAATTCTCTCCTCTGCTGGAATCATTGAATCAGCTTGGCATATACTGACCGAACAGCGCAGACGTCAGTTCACCAGTAACGACGCCGGATACCAAAGGTTAACCTGACAGGAGATTTAGGATGATGGTCTGTAACACCGGAAAAAACGAGCATTTCTCACGCGCCGTACTCGCTGCAATGCTGTTAGTGCTGGCTGTTTTCCAGGTTTCCGCTGCGCTGGCGGCTCCCGCGCCGAATTTTGTCATCATGATTGGTGATGTTGTGGCCTGGAACGATCACGGCTGTTACGGACATCCGAAAATTCAAACGCCTCATACGGATCGACTGGCCCGGGAAGGAATGAGATTCGACGCAGCGTTTCTCTCCATCAGCTCCTGCAGTCCGAGTCGTTGCAGCATCATGACTGGCCGTTATCCCCATAGCACGGGTGCTGGAGAATTGCATCAGCCGTTACCAGCCAATCAAGTGGTCTTTCCAGCACTGCTCAAAAAACGTGGCTATTACACGGCAGCAGCCGGCAAGTGGCATCTGGGCAACGCCCCCAAGGTGGCCTTTGATCGTATCGAAGGTGGACGACCCAGTGGGTGTGAACAGTGGGTTAAGGTACTCAAGGAACGTCCCAAGGATAAGCCATTTTTCATGTGGTTTGCCGCCAGCGATGCTCACCGTGGTTATCAAGCTGGTGCCATCCCCAAGCCCCACACCAACCAAGATGTGGTTGTGCCTCCCTACCTTCCCGACGTTCCCGACACGCGCAAGGACCTGGCACTTTACTACGATGAAGTGAGTCGCCTGGACAGTTACGTCGGGAAAGTGATGGCAGAACTAAAACGCCAGGGTGTCGATGAGAACACGTTTGTCTTGTACATGTCTGACAATGGACGGCCGTTTCCACGCTGCAAGACGACCATTTATGACAGTGGTGTGAAGACACCGTTTATCGTTCGCTGGCCCGCTCGCGTGAAAGCCGGCTCCGTGAACCCGAACCTGGTCAGCTCGGTTGATATTGCTGCCACGCTACTGGAGCTGGCCGGTGGGGGTGCTTCCGCCACGTTCCAGGGCCGCTCGTTTGCCCCCACCCTGGCCAATTCGTCGCAGGCAGTTCGTGACTTTGTTTTCGCGGAACATAACTGGCATGATTATTCGGCTCACGAGCGCAGCATCCGGGATACCCGCTACCTCTACATCCGTAATTCCTATCCGCAGTTTGCCGGGACTCCTCCAGCTGATGCTGTCCGCAGCCTCACTTATCGCGCCATGTTGAAAATGAAGCCTGCAGGTAAGCTCAACCAGGATCAGCAAGGCTGCTTTCTCCTGCCGCGACCTACCGACGAACTCTATGACACGCAAACGGATCCCCACTGTCTGCACAATCTTGCTGCCTCGGGTGAACATCAAGGGACGCTCAAGCGCCTGCAAGCTGAGCTGGACAAGTGGGTTGTGCGTACCAAGGATCAAGTGGCCGAGCAAATCCGGCCGGATGGATTCCACCGGCAAACGGGTGAGCGGTTAAAGAAAGTTGGCACGACACTGCCAGCCATTGCTCCCATTGCCCGTCGCATCCCACCAGCTGGAATCAAGCTGGCAGACGGGCCTCGGCAGGCACTGGCAAGTGAGCTCCAGCGACTGCAGGAGCAATTGTCGAACTTTACTGCCCAGCATGGGCGTCAGGGTCCGGGTGCCCTGGTTGCTGATGTTGCCGTCTACACGAAGGCGGTGTCTCTGGCACTGGAGCATGGCGAGTTTTACACGTCGAAGGATGTGGCCAAAGCGACCGCAGCATTAAAAACAGCCGCCACGCGTCTAGAACAATTGAAACAGGAAAAACCAAGGTGGACCACGCAGACTGGACTGTTGGTACGGGGCTATGTTTCCAGCATTGATCACTCGGTACAGCCCTATGGACTGGAAATACCACCAGGCTTGCCAGCAGGGAAGCGGGTTCCACTCTACGTCTGGCTGCATGGTCGAGGTGACAAGACGACCGATCTGCATTTTATTGACCAGCGGCAAAATCGCGCCGGTCGCATCGCCCCTGCCGGTGCCATCGTGCTGCATCCGTTTGGCCGCCACTGCATGGGATTTAAATCGGCGGGCGAAATCGACGTGCTGGAGGCGACCGAGCACGTGATCAAGAATTACCCAATTGATTCTCAGCGGGTGGTGCTGATGGGATTTTCCATGGGTGGAGCCGGGGCCTGGCATGTGGGTGCCCACTATGCAGACCACTGGGTGGCCATGAGTCCGGGTGCCGGGTTTGCGGAAACAGCCCAGTACAACAAGATGAAAGCGGAGAACTATCCGCCCGCGCATGTTCAACAATTATGGGGCCTCTACGACGTGCCGCACTACGTCCGTAACCTTTTTAATATTCCGGTCGTTGCTTATAGCGGTGAAGTCGACAAGCAGATCCAGGCCGCCCGGGTGATGGAAAAAGCGTTCCAGG
>JAYGDG010000634.1:0-1680 GCA_046583015.1 Pirellulaceae bacterium
GATTGAGATCGAAATCCATTACAGATCCGAGGAGACATCGACAAGTTACAACCAAGCCATCCGGAAGTTGATCCTGACATCCGCCGGGACTGCGGCACTGGACATCGTCAACACCCCGAACTGGGCGCTATTCACCACAGCATCGCAGGTGGACAGGGCGTACCACGTCGGAACCGACGGCAGCACGCTCGTTGCCGCAGGGGCGAGCGATCTTTTCTCGATAGCCGTCAACGACGGTTCATCGTGGGTGGTCGATATTGCCCAGCAGGGAAATAACCGGGGCCGCCAGACCTTGGCCAACAGCTTCACCAGCACCAGTAACTGGATTTTTGTCGACGACACCGAAATCGCAACAACCGGCACCGGCACCGGAACAGGCATCGGCACGGGAACAGGAACTGGTACGGGAAGTGGCACACAGCAGGCGTTAACAATTACAAAAATGGTGACTTCGGTCACCGCCCCGGCAGGAGGCAACGCGGCCTTCACCGTTCGTGCGACAGGAACCAGCCTGCAGTACCAATGGAAAAAAGATATGGATGGACAGCAGGATGCTGTGACCGGTGTGGCGTTCCCGACTTTGGACTGGGTCGAGTTTCCTTTCTACGTGGTCAACACCAGCCAAACCATCAACGTGACTGTGAAACAGTCCAAGTTTATCAAGGGACAAAACGCATATCACATGGCGGACGGGAGCGGCAGCGGTGGGGGTGCGGCGCTTGAGGCCCCGACGTTGTACGTGTACAGAGGCCAATCATATACCTTTAGTTTCTCCGGGTTCGCCACGGCAACACACCCATTTTATCTCTCAACGACAGGCGCGTCCAGTTGGGTCGCTGGAAACAAAAACGGTGAGTATACCACCGGCGTTACTTCAGCGAGTGATTCACTGGCATTCAACGTGCCAAGCGACGCCCCGGACGTGCTGTATTACCACTGCGCCAATCATGCGGGGATGGGTGGCAGGATAGAGATATACACAGCGGGAGAGGTTTTGGTTCTTCAAAATGTTGCGGGCGGTTACAGCAAGCCCCGCTACCAGTGCGAGATAAAAAAAGTTTCCGATAACTGGTGGGATTGGGCGGGTGACGGTGAATTGAACGTGACCAGCGAGCGGTTCGGAAGAATCACCGGCAAGCTGGAGGACTCCGCCGGGACATTTGTGGATGGATGGTTCGAGGTTTTTGATGAGCACTGGGACTGGGTGGATCTCTGGGAATTTGGAGGCTGGAGTTTTGACACAAAGGGCAACACCTATTCGCTGGATCTGCCCAGGGGCAAATACAAGGTGATGTTCTACCCCAACGAACCGGCCTATGTGGAGTCATTCTATGATGGCGCCACTGACTTTGAAACGGGCACGCTGATCAAGGTGGACACTAATCGGCTGGCGGATGGAATTGATTTCATCCTGACGAAACAGCCCATTGGAACCATCAGCGGGACATTGACGGACGCCGGAACCGGGAGTCCAATCACCAGTGATGTGGAATTCCAGGTCTTCAAGGCAGACGCTGGCGGAAAGCCGATAAACAGTTGGCCCGACTACTATCTCTGGCTTGGCAGCGGCGATATTAATTCCGAGACAGGAGCCTATACGCTGAGTTTGCCTTCCGGGGATTATATAATGAGGGTAAAAGTTTGGGCCGATTACGACGGGGCTGCAGAGAGTATCCCTTT
>JAYGDG010000643.1:0-1602 GCA_046583015.1 Pirellulaceae bacterium
GTGATGCCTTTGCACCAGCCGGCTCAGTCGACAACCCGGCCACCCCCTTTATCCTCTCCGGCTTCAACTCCCAGCAGGGAGCTTCCACTTACCAGGGGCGAACACTGCTCGCCTCCGCTGCCCAACTGCCCAAGCGGGAGTTGGCCGGACCGTATGTGGTCGGAGTCCAGGGAAACTATGGAACCGAATACTGGAATGGTGATATCGCGGAACTGATCCTGTTTGAACGGGCCTTGAGCGAGCCGGAACGGGAGTCCGTCTGGCGCTACCTGGCACATCGCTACGGCATCAAGTTGAAGGCGCAGCCTGATGACCCGCAGCACCTGGCACTTGCTTCCTTGTGCCACGTCCTCATGAACACCAACGAATTTCTTTATATCGACTAGTTGAGAGAGAGTTTCACCGATGGCACGTTTTTTTCCTTGCGGCAATACGCGACGAGAATTCGTCTGGGAAATGGGAGCCGGTTTTGCCGGCCTGGCCCTCAGCTCCCTGCTCGGCAACGATGGATTTTATGCCAAGCATGCCATCGGTGCCGACAAGCGTCGCGCCGGTCAGGCCCTGGAACCGCGCCCCGCTCACTTCCCGGCCAAGGCCAAGAGCTGCATCTTCCTGCTCATGAACGGGGCCCCCAGCCAGGTCGATACCTTTGACTACAAGCCGGAACTGGAAAAGCATGCCGGTAAATCCTTGCCAGAAGGGAAAAAATACATCAACTCCGGAAACCGCAAGGTGGGCTTCCTGACACCCAACTTCCGGCCCTTTAAGCCGGGCGGCGAAAGTGGACTGCTGGTCTCCGATTATTTTCCAAACGTCAGAAAACATGCCGACAAGCTGGCTGTCATCAAGTCCTGTCACGCCGACAGCCATGCCCATGGCTCGGCACTGGTCGCCATGAATACCGGCAGCACGTTCATCGGCCGGCCGGCGGTTGGCAGTTGGAGCGTCTATGGCCTGGGGACTGAAAACCAGGACCTGCCCGGTTACGTGGTGATGATGGACAAGCGGGGAGGACCGATTTCCGGTCAGCCGAATTATTCCAGCGGCTTCATGCCCTCGACCTACCAGGGAACCCTCTTTCGGCCCACCGGCAACCCGATCCTCGACCTGCAGGGGCCGCCCCACCTGGACCGGGCAGCGCAGCGAAAACAACTGGACCTGTTGGCCCGGCTCAACCAAAAACACCTCGACGCCCGGCCTGGGGGTGCGGACCTGGCGGCCAGGATCCAGTCCTATGAACTTGCTTTCCGCATGCAATCGGCAGCCCCCGAGGCGGTCGACCTGGGGAAAGAGACCCAGCAGACCCTTGACGCTTACGGCGTTGGCAAAAAACAGACCGATGAATTCGGCAAGAACTGCGTGATTGCCCGCCGCCTGGTGGAACGGGGAGTCCGTTTCGTACAGCTCTACTCCGGCGGCGGTCACCTGGCCGATACCTGGGATGCCCATGTCAGCATCGAAAACAACCATGGGCAGCATGCGGGGGAAGTTGACCAGCCGATCGCCGCCCTGCTCGGTGACCTGGAACAACGGGGCTTACTTGACTCGACACTGGTCGTCTGGGGCGGAGAATTCGGACGCATGCCCTTTAGCGAAGGGAAG
>JAYGDG010000665.1:0-2483 GCA_046583015.1 Pirellulaceae bacterium
CGACGCATTGAAGGCTATGGAGGCGGAACGCTGGGTCAGGCTTACGATCCGTTTATGATGGGTTGCTCGGAACTGGGCCAGGTGGAACTGCCGGCACTCAAGTTGCTCGACGGACTGGTCCCAAACCGTATTGAAGATCGACGTAACCTGCTGCGACAGATTGATGGCGCGCCCCGTGCCCTTGAGAAATATGGATTTGAGAACTGGAACCGCACGCATCAAGCCGCCTACGATTTATTGATGGATCCCAAGGCGCGCAGTGCCTTTGATCTGACCCAGGAATCAACCAGGACGCGGGCCAAGTATGGTCAATCGGTCTTCGGACAAAGCGCCTTGCTGGCGCGTCGCCTGGTGGAAGCCGAAGTCCCCTACATCCAGCTCAACTACAGCCGGCACGTGGAAGCCATCACGCCCGGTTTCGAATTTGGCTGGGACACGCACATCTACAACTTCGATCTTCTGCAGGATCTGCACTGTCCCATTCTGGACCGCGCCTTTTCGGCCCTGCTCGATGACTTGAATCAGCGCGGTCTGCTGGAGGAGAACCTGGTGGTCTGTATGGGCGAGTTTGGCCGCACGCCCAAGATCAACAAGCGTGCCGCCCGTGACCACTGGCCGCAGTGCTATTTCTCGATGTGGGCTGGAGCCGGTATCGAACCGGGTCGCGTGATCGGAACCAGCGATCGTCTCGGCGAACACCCGCTGACCGACCCCGTGACGCCCAAAATGGTCGGTACCACGATCGCAGAACTGGCCGGCATCGACACCCAGAGCCGGGCTGAGATGAACGTGCTTGATGGTGGCCGTCTAATCGAGGGCCTTATCTAGCATGCGCTACGGCAACCCCATAAGCTGCTGGACCGTTGCGCTAATCTGTCTCTGCGCTGCCACAATCGGTGCCGCCGAACCAAGGCGTTTAACAAGCGACGGGGGGATCAAGCTAACACCCGTCTTCATCAATGCCACCGAACTGGTTTATGTCGATTTCGAAAAGCCGGAATTAACCACGCTCAAGCGATTGCGACTTGCCGATCTCAAAATCGACCGGCTTCATCCCCAGGCCAACTCCCAGGAACTGGAACCCGCTTTCTCACCGGATGGCAAGTGGTGTGTTTACCTGAAAGCGACTGGAACTCTCAGCGTCACGCTAGTGATTCGCAACGAACGAGACAACGTCGATGCCACGGTCTCACCCGGCGGTGGCTTTTCTGGATTTCGTACGCCCGCGTTTTCACCCGACGGCAAACGGGTCATTTATTCCTTCGCCGAAGAAAGCTACCAGAACCTGTTTTCGGTCAACCTGCAGGGAAAGGATCGCAAACAGTTGACCAGGCAAGGTGGCATGAACTATTGGCCAAGCTTCTCCCCTGACGGCAAACGGATTCTCTTCGGTTCCACGCGTGATGGTAATTACGACATCTATTCGATGAACGTCGATGGCAGTGATGTGCGTCGTCTCACGACATCTCGTTTCCAGGATCTGCGGCCACGATTTTCACCCGATGGCAAACGGATCGCCTTTACCAGCAACCGCGATGGCAACTTTGAGATCTACGTCATGAATGTCGATGGCCAGCGACTCCAAAGAGTCACCAAGCATCCCGAACGGGATGACTATCCCACCTGGCACCCCAACGGCATACAACTGGCCATCGTCTCCGAGCGGGAGGGAAGTCACGATCTGTACCTGCTGACAGTCGATAACAAGAACCAGCAGGGCAAGTAAACACCTGCCTGTACAGCGAGTTATTTCGCTTCCAGCGAAATCCGGCGGATTTCGGAATCATTGCGAATAATGATGTGCCGGTTGGCATAAGCCGGTTGCACCCAGTTGACCAGGTCATCGGCAAACCGCCGCGGCCCGTAACCACAATGCGTATCCGCCTTGATCAACTTCGTCCTGCCCAATACCGTCGGTCCGCTCGAGCTGAACTGCATGATCAGCAATTCACCAAGATCGTTGTTGACGAAATACCGGTCACCATTCTTGACCCAGAACAGCGACCCCCAGCGTCCCTGGCGGGTGTACTTCTTGTTCTCCCAGATCCTGCTGCCATCCTTCAGGTGCAATCCTCGCAATTCCCCGTAGCTGCAGGTGCCATAAAAATTTCCGGCATCTACGATCGGCGTCGTGATCACTGCATGCAGGCTATCGGTCTGATCCGGCTTTTCGCCACGTCCACCGTTTCTCCACAGCACCTCGGCACTGTCTGTCTTGACTCGGACCAGCATCGAACCGTCGTAGAATCCGCTGACGAGCAAGCGGTCGCCGATCCGCACCGGGCGAGCCAACGCCATGTTCGATTTGGCCACGAACGGCACCTGCCAGATCACCCGGCCATTATCGGGATCCAGTGAACTCAGGTATTGCTGGTCCCACTGGATCAACTGCTGGCGACCCCAAAATTTCATCACCACCGGTGACGAGTAAGGGAGATCGTACTCCGCCGGAAGTGCCTTCCATTTTTCCTTGCCGGTCTCCT
>JAYGDG010000014.1:0-2136 GCA_046583015.1 Pirellulaceae bacterium
GATGAAAGACATCCAATGCTTTAACCGGCTGATCACCTGCCACCGCACTATGGACCACACCCCCTGGAATCCGCCACATGTCTCCTGGTTGAACGGTCTCCTGGTGATCACCAATGGTAAATGTCAATTCACCTTCGACCAGCAAGCCGACCTGTTCGTGCGGATGGCTGTGTGATTCAACCACTGCCCCCGGATCGAATTCAACTAACGACAGCATCATCGCCTCTCCCGCGGCAGTGTAGATATGAACCCCGGGAAAGATCTCGTGGTGGGAACAGGCATTACGTTTGACAACAAAAGACTCCATTCGCAGATCCCCTCATGTTCAGACAAGTGTTAACCGTGGGACAAACAACTACCCGGTCAGTCGTCCCGTTTTTCCAGTGATTCCGAGATCCTAAGCAACCGATTGTATTTTGCCAATCGTTCACTGCGAACAATCGAACCGATCTTGATCTGATCAGCAGCTACCCCGACCGCCAAATCGGCCAGGATATCATCTTCTGTTTCACCACTACGAGCCGAAACGACTAATGAAAAACCGGCAATCCGGGCCTGCTTGATCGTTTCCAGTGTCTCGGTCACGGTACCAATCTGGTTGACTTTGACCAGCACGCTATTGGCTGCTTGCTCCTCAATCCCGCGTGCCACACGACTGGCGTTGGTCGTGAACAAATCATCACCCACCAGTTGAACACGATCTCCCAAGCGGCGGGTTAACTTGGACCAGCCTTCCCAGTCATCTTCCGCCAGAGCATCTTCAATGCTGGTAATGGGAAACCGTTCCACCCACTGCTCCAAACGATCAATCATCTGATCACTGTCCAGGCATGCATTGTTCTCGCTACGCAACTGATACTGACCGTCGGGCCGTAAAAAATGAGAAGCAGCCACGTCCAGGGCAATAGACATCTGGGCCCCAGGCTGCAAGCCCGCATCCTCGATGGCCTGCAGGACGAATTCTACAGCTGCCACGTTACTGGGCAACTTGGGACCGTACCCGCCCTCATCACCGACCAGGCGGCCTTCGTAGCCAGCCCTCTGCAATCGCTCTCCCAGGCGACGGTAGACTCGGACAATCCACTCCAGTCCCTGGGGGTAATTTGCAGCGCCACAGGGAATTACCAGCACATCTTGAAAATCCAAGTTGCCACCAGCGTGCAATCCTCCTGAAATCATATTAGTCATCGGTACCGGCATCCGTGGATCGACCCGCCACGAATCCGTTTCCTGCTCCGCAGCGAACTGGGCAAGGAGTAACTCATTGAAGTACTCGTAGAGGGGCTGCGAACGACCTAGTGCCGCCACCCGAGCCACGGCCAGTGAAACACCTAAAAGGGCATTGGCCCCCAAACGCTGCTTGTTGGGAGAGCCATCTAATTCCAGCAACTGCTGGTCAATCGCCTGCTGATCCTGGGCGTCCTGACCTCGCAACATGGGGCCAATCAGCTGTTGCACGTGAGCCACCGCCTGGAGCACGCCCTGACCATCGTAACGCTGAAGATCATTGTCCCTGAGCTCGCAAGCTTCGAATTGTCCCGTACTGGCCCCAGAGGGCACCTGGGCACGAGCCCAACACCCACTGGACAACCAGACTTCGGCCTCCAGGGTCGGTTTCCCTCGGCTGTCCAGGATCTCCCGTGCGACAATTTGTTCAATCCTGCACTCGTGTTTCTTCTGCATTCGGTTAGTCTCTCTCTAGGCACGCAACAAAAACCCGTCGTCCGATCAGTTCGCCGGCGTGAGGGCAGCGACATCCGACCAGGTTGCAGAGTCGGCCAGCAACAACTGGCGGGCCATCTTGCGAACCTGATCACGATGCACCTCCAAGGTCAAATATTCTACTGGACTCTTGCCATCAACCCGGGCCAACAGGCAAGCCGCAAAATTTGCCACGGCGCGATGCTGCAAACTCGCTTGCTCGGCAGCCGACAAGATCGCTTGCATACCGGCCCAATAAGCCCCCCAAAAAGCTTCGGTCAGCTGCCAGTACTGGTCAAATCTCGACTCCGACCAAATTCCCTTTAATACCAGGTGACTCAAGAAAAAACCCAAATCAAACGCCGGATCTCCAAAGTGGCCAACTTCAAAATCAACCATCATGAGTCCCTGCTCATAGACCAGCAGGTTCTTCGG
>JAYGDG010000031.1:0-4089 GCA_046583015.1 Pirellulaceae bacterium
ATCGTCGGCAGAACCTTCCCCAGGGCGGCCACTCGTTTATTGGTCCCGAGCCAGTGGCATGACGACATACGAAAAGCCATCGCTGGTAGAGAAAAGAGCGGCAGCATCACTGTTCTCAACTTCCAGGATAAATGTTGTATCACCACTAAGTACCCGCAAAAAATCTTCTACGAATCGATGGTCTAGTGAAATTGTTAGCGGTTCGCCATCGTATGCAACCGGCAGTTCGATTCGTGATTCCCCCACCTCCGCGGTCATGCCGCTGAGCACAACAGTGCCGTTGTCAAACGTAAAGCCAACCCCGCGGCTTTCATCTCTTGCAACAATTGCTGCCTGTCGTAACGCCGAGTACATGGGGCCAGTGGCGATGTCTATCTGGATAGCGTCCTTGCGCTTCGGGAAAACGTCTTGCCATTTCGGGAACCTTCCCTCAACCAGTCGCGAGAAAATGGTTGCCGCTGGTGACTTAAACAGCACACTGTTCTCGGTCGCCGCAATCTGAACAATTGCTTCTGGGTCCGAACAAGCCTTTTCGATCAGCGACATAGAGCGGCTCGGCACGATGACCATGGCCCCGGGGAAACCTTCGTCTCCAACCCGAGCTACCCCGCCCTCCATTTTCGCCAGCCGGCGACCGTCAGTCCCGACCGCAATAAGCGTATCTCCCTTTAGTTCCAACATCACTCCACCCAGTGCGTACCGACTGCTTTCCGTGTCAGTTGCAAAAAGCGTACGGCGAATCAGCTCCTTTAAAACACCGGCTGGTACCTCGAGATATGAACTGGCTGCAAAATCAGCGACGTCTGGAAATTCCTCTGGATCGGCATTGGCCAACTGGAACTTGCTGTGCTGACCCTCAACCACTGTCGCCTGGTCGCTCACTGTAATGGTGAGTTTCTCGTCACTGCTCTCACGCAACAGGTTCCCAAATTCACCTACCGGCAAGAGAACAGCTCCTGTCGCTGACACCTCTATCCCTGTCACGGTAGCTCGAATTCCAACCTCCGTGTCCGTGGCCACCAGGATTGAACTCGCGTCCGTCACCTCCAGCTTCACGTTCTCCAGAATGGCACGTGGGCTTCGGTTAGGAGCAACGGCTGCAGCCATTTGAAATGCAGCTAGAAAGCTTTCTCTTTCAACAACAACCTTCATTTTTTGTTCCTTGTTCCAGGACAACAATTTGTTTCGGGGTCTTTATTAATAATTAATTTCTTTAAAGTAGTAGTCTTAGTAAAAAGACTAGTTTTGTCAGCAGGGCGACTTAGTGACGGCGAAAACCACGACAAAACAAGGCTTAAGCGACAATAAAGCCACGGAGGAAAACAGGTCGACAAGCTGTCATTAAGAGTATGCTGCACGTCACTAGTTTCCAAAATATGTCGGCAGCCACGCACGGATGACGGCAGGGCGACCGCTTGTGGACAGCTACCGACAATCTGCTGACAGGTTTTCCACCAATGGTTGATAGCCTTATCTCCTATGTTCTTGAGCGTGCTGAACTTCGATGTTCAGGCATATTTGTTTTAGTGCTAATACTTCCCTCTCCCACAAGCTCACGGTGCAAACGGCTAACAGCAAGAGAAATCGCTGGGTCCGATTCCAGGAGAGACTTAATTCGGCGGCAGGCGTGCATGACTGTTGAGTGATCGCGACCGCCCAACAACTGGCCAAGACGTTGAAAGCTATCGCCAGTCAACTGGCGGGCAAGATAAAAAACAACGCCGCGAGCCCGCACCACCCACTGTCGGCGAGAGGCACTCTTTAGGTCGCTCATCCTGACATTGAAATGTCGAGCAACCTTCTTGGCTATTTGATTCAGCGTTGGTTTGCGTACCATTAATTCCCGGTTAATCAACTCCATCGCGTCATCCAGAGAGGGGGGCGAGCCACTCTCTTCCGCCACATGTTGGAGCTCCAGGACGGCATGTCGAATTTCTGGCACCGTGGAAAAGGGTGAATCCAAGCCGGCACACTGGCCAGCGACGGCCTCTCGTACCACAACAGGAAACTCCAAGCTTGCCTGTTCAAGCAGGCGGTCAAGGATAGCTCGCCGGGTAGCAGGTGTAGGCAAGTGCAGTGGAACCAGCATGCCGCCGGCCAAGCGACTCGCAAGCCCTTCGCTCAATCCACCCAACTCAATCGGAGAAATACCCAGCGCGAGGACAATCGGCGCCTTGGCGTCGAGTCGCCAGTCCAGAAGGTTTGCAAATTCTTGTTGCGCTGCGGGTTTATTACTCAACAACTGCAAGTCATCGATAATTACAAGCGCTGGTCGGCGATGCTTTACCCGAAATTCCGGGACAGCACTTGTTTCGATGGCATAGGCATAGCCACGATCAAAATCAGCGCCATTGGTTAATAACACATCCTGCTCAGAGGAACTGGTCCAGCACTGCTCTATGCCGCACAACAACGTGGTCTTGCCTATGGATGTTGGACCATAAAATGTTAAAGGGTTGAATTTCGGAGAGTCACCCGTAAGTTCGCTGACCGCCCAGCGAACAAGCTCATTTTCTCGGCCACCAATATACCAGCGCAGCGTAAACGCCTGGTCAAGACGAGTAGACTGCCGCCCATGATCGAGACCGTCAAGCGGGATTGTGAAAGTACCAGTAACCACAAGAGACTCCGTCCAACAATTCACAGCTTCCTCAGAGGATTTATAGCGACTTCCAAGCAGTTCTCAGAAGATCAGCAAGAGAGCATGTTGAGCCCTTTAAAAGCAGCCGATATTATAGCCGTTTGGTCGGTTGCTGGGGAGGCTCTGAGACCGTTTTTTCCGAAGGATTTGTGCCGCGCAAACGACTAGCCGTGGTCTCCACAAGATCGGCTGCCAGGTGGCTCTCGGTAGCCTGGTTGTGCCTACCGAAACTGAACCGCAAAGCGCCTTCGACCAGTGACTCCTCTAGCCCCATTGCTTGCAAGACAGGCGACGGATCGGTGGAACCACTAGCACAGGCCGAACCGGTAGAACACGCCAACCCGCCCTGGTCCAGTGCCATCATTAATGTTTGTCGATTGAGACCAGGGAACGCAACGTTCGAGACATGTGGCAAGCGGGAGCTTTGCTGGCATGTAATTGATACCCAGGGGAGCTTCTCCAGAAGCTGCGATTCAAACCGATCGCGCATATCCAGCAGCGCTTTCTCATATTTTACGGCCTGCTGGCTCCAAAGCTCCAAGGCCACTTGCATGCCAACTGCTAGTGCTACTGGCTCACGCCCGGGCCGCAGTCCCAACTGTTGAAACCCTCCATACAAAAGGGGATGTAGGTTCGTGCCACGCTTTAACAGTAATCCACCAATACCAGCCGGACCGTGGAACTTGTGAGCGGAAAAACTGAGAGCATCGACACCAAGTTCATGGAAGTCGACCGGTATTTTACCTACGGCCTGCGTGGCATCTGTATGTAGCGGCACTCCTGCGGAACAACAAAGGGCACTAATTTCTTTCAGCGGCTGAAGTGCACCGGTTTCGTGGTTGCCCAGCATAACACTGACAAGCTGGGTGTCTGGTGTGATAAGTGCGGCCGCCTGATCCAAATCAATCAGGCCAGATGAATCGACAGATATTTGATGCCAATCCCAGTTTGCTCGCTTTAAGTATTCAGCTGGGCCTAACAAGCTGGGATGTTCAATGGTTGACGTAACAATTTTCCCTGGTTGTGGGCCCGCAAGTCCCCTCAGGGCCAGGTTGTTTGATTCGGTGGCACCACTGGTGAAAACTAGTAAGTCGCCGTCACCATGTCTAATGTTAGTTCCAAGTGTCGAAGCAATGGAGTCTCTAGCATCTTCAAGGAGACGGCGGGCCTGGTTTCCCAATTGATGCTGGCTGGCTGGATTTGCCGAGTTTATTTGATAGCAGTCCCGCATGGCATCTAGAACCAGTGGATCGACAGGCGTCGTGGCGTTATTGTCAAGATAGATGAAAGGCATATATTGTGGCATCACTTTTGTTTACAGACAGGCGCACAAGGACATTTTGTATTTGGCCGGCAGATTTGGCAACCAACAGTACGGTGAATCGCTATTGAAGTAAGCGGTAAATGGGCACACAATTACAGACAAGGTTAATGTTAATTGTTAGAAC
>JAYGDG010000106.1:0-1975 GCA_046583015.1 Pirellulaceae bacterium
GGCCGAGGCGGTCGTGATTGGCTCCGGGGTGGCCGGCCTGAAAATAGCACGACTGCTCGCTCAACACGAAGTGCAGACCATCATCCTGGAAGCGGGCCAGGCCGGGGACGGAGCCTCTTCCCGGAACCAGGGAACGATTAACCATGGCCCGGGCCTGACCTATCCTCAATGTATCGCCCGCTATTCGCGTGAGGTGGCTGGGCAACTCTGGCAACTCGGTTTGACAAACCACCAGGCCATTAAGGATCAAATCGCCCAGTACCAGATCGATTGCGATTACCAGGTCGACGGCAGCACGACCCTGGTCAGGGAAGACCGGCCTGGCTGGGAAGAACAACTGGCAGATGACCAACGCCAATACGAACTGCTGCGGGAAGATGGCTTTGATGTCTCGTTCCTCGATCGGCAGCAGGCGGTGGAGAGTGGCGGTTCTCCTCTTTGTGCCGGTGGTCTGCGCTACAACACGGATGCTCAGCTCCATTCCGGCAAGTACGTGCTGGGGCTGGCCGAGAAACTGGTTCAGTCCACGCGGATCGAGCTGTTTGAAGACGCCCGGGTAGCATCGATCACCCGCACAGGCAACTGCTCCCTTGTTAAAACCGAAAAATGCTCGATCACAACCCCGCTCGTCTTTCTCTCCACCAATGCGCTGGTTCCGCAGTTCATCCCCGACCTGGAGACAGCCTTGCGCGCCGAACGGGGCCAGGTCCTGGTGACCGAGTCGCTGCCAGCAAGGCCTTGCCGGGGCAGCTTTGGGACGGCGCTCGCCTGGTGGCGGGAAATCTTGGAACCGGACGGACGTTTTCGCCTTCTCTTTGGGGGCGGCCGCGAGCGGGATGAGCCGGACAGCCTGTTTCCCCAGTACCAGCAAGATGGTCAGCCGCATCCGCTGCTGGAGCAGGAAGGGTTTCGCCCCTCGCTGGCCCATCAGCAGCGCCTCGACAGCCAACTGGCTCTGCTCTTTCCCCAGCTGGCTGCCGCCAGCGTGACCCATCGCTGGGGCGGCCTGCAATCCTTTACGGCCGACTACCTGCCGCAAGCAGGCCTGCTCGATGCCGAACGCAATATTTATGGAATCGCCGGCTTTGGGGGGCGGGGGAACTGTCATTCGGACGTGGGGGCGGAGTATCTGGTCGCCCAGGCACTGAGAATCGAAACGGCTTTCTCCCGGCAATTCGCAGCGCTGATCGAATCCTTGCTGCAGGTTCGGCGTGAGGGGGCGAACTGGGGCCCCTGGACCAGTGCTTACCAGAGGTAAGTGGTAGCTGCCCGGGCCGAGTTTTTTCGGCTTCTTTTCGGGCAAGAATCATCTTCTTTTGCAGGTTTTCCAGGGATCAACCTGGGGCTCCTTAAGTAGCTAAACAATGAGCTGCCAAAAAATAAAAAGATTCCTGTCCGCTTTCCAGCAGCCAAGGCAATCTCTTTGCATGAAGCCAATTCTATTTACAGATTAACCAGGAGCAAGAACGATGTTTACGCAGAAAATAACAAAAGAGAACAATCGCCCACTACAAATGGAACAACTGGAAGCTCGCGAAGTATTCAGTTTAGGGTCACTCGGCTGCCTGCCAGGTCCCTGGACGCCTGCTGCCAGAGACACTTCCAATTTGGCATCTCCAGCTAACATTTCTCATCCGCCAACACAAACAACCACAGCCCATTTGGTAAAGACAATAGAAGGGACCAACCTTCACGACAGAATCACCATCACACTAAACAAAAAAGCTCCAACAACAACTGTCGATGTTAATATTCAATCCTATTGGGATGCTGGGTACAAGCACCTTTTCAAGACACAACCTCAATTTAGCCTGACCAACAATCAGGATTTCTATGGCAAGCTATTCGTGAACGGTCACAATGGTAATGACACGATCGACGTGAGTCAGCGAGTCAACTGGAAGCGGGTCAAATTCGATACCCTGATCAGAGGTGGCGATGGAAACGACATGATCTACGGTAGTTCCGGCAACAA
>JAYGDG010000143.1:0-2750 GCA_046583015.1 Pirellulaceae bacterium
GCTGGTCGAAACATTGAACAATACGTCGCCTTAGCTCGGCAACTGGAGCAGGCAACGGGAGTAGCGGCCCTGGAGTTAAACATCTCCTGTCCGAATGTCTCTGGTGGTGTCGATTACGGAACGGATCCTCAACTGTGCGGCCAGTTAGTCGCCGAGGTGCGAGCAGCCTGCCAGCTTCCCTTGCTGGCAAAGCTCACACCAAACGTAACGGACATACGAGTCATGGCCCTGGCAGCTGCTGAAAATGGTGCCGACGCATTATGCCTGATCAACACGGTCTTGGGCATGGCGGTTGACTGGCGGCGACGTCAGCCGCTGCTAGGAAATGTCGTCGGGGGATTAAGCGGACCGGCCATCAAGCCGATTGCTTTACGTTGCATCCACCAGGCAGCTCAAGTCACTGATATCCCTTTAGTCGGCATTGGTGGGATCGGCAGCCTGGATGACGTCATGGAATTCCTGGTCGCGGGAGCTTCTGCGGTTCAGATTGGGACCGCAAACTACTATGATCCAACCTTAACAATGAGTCTGATCGACGAGTTACCGGCAGCTTTCACCAGTGCCGGAGTTGAACGCGTCGACCAGTTGGTCGCTACCCTGAAACTGCCCGATTCGGCAGCAACGTGCGGTCCGGACAAGATGGACCAGCAGGACAATTCAACCGCCACCTCAAGTTGACCGGGAAATATCCCGGCAGTCAGAAAAACCGCAAAAGAAGGTGACCGCATGCGAGTGCTCTCTGGAATCCAACCGACCGGCCGCTTTCACTGGGGAAATTATTTCGGCGCTATCCGGCAGTACATTGACTTGCAGGGCGAAGATGAAGCGTATTACTTTTTGGCGAACCTTCACGCTTTGACGACCATCCGTGATCCCGAGTTACTGCGAGAATTAACCCTGGAAGCTGCCTTAGACTTACTGGCACTCGGCTTAGATCCCGACCAGGCGACCTTGTTTGTCCAGTCAGACGTCCCGGAAGTCTCCGAGTTGACCTGGCTGCTGATGACCGGAACTCCCTTTGGACTGCTGGAACGTTGCCACGCTTACAAGGAGAAAAAAGATAAGGGACTCAGCGCCGATACAGGCTTATTCACTTACCCGGTATTGATGGCGGCTGACATTTTGGCCTACGATTCAGACGTGGTACCGGTCGGTAGCGACCAGGTGCAACACATTGAGGTTTGCCGAGACTTGGCTGGCAGTTTCAATCATCAATTCGGGGAAGTTTTCGTGCTCCCAAAAGCAAAAGTCCTGGAATCTTCTGCCAAGGTTCTGGGAATCGACGGTAAAAAGATGTCCAAGAGTTACGATAATACGATTGAGGTCTTCGAGCCAGTAAAATCGATGCGCAAGAAGGTCATGCGCATTGCGACTGATTCCCGGCCCATGGAAGAGCCGAAGGACCCTGACACGGATCTGCTCTACCAGTTGTACGGTTTATTTGTTGACGAGGCAGCAACCGAAGAAATGGCCAGTACCTATCGTCAGGGTGGATTTGGATATGGTGACATCAAGAAAACTCTAGCCGATGCTGCCGAAGCGTATTTTGCACCGGCCCGAGAACGGCGAGCGGAGTTGGCTGCTCAACCAGATCGCGTCCACCAGATCCTCGGAGATGGTGCTCAACGAGCACGTCAGAAGGCTAGTGAAGTATTGAAACGAGCTCAGCAGGCCTGCGGGTTAACATTATGAATGTATTTGGAATCGGAACCGACATCATTGAATGCTTACGGATCGCTCAAATGATCGAGCGACACGGCGAGTTGTTCATCGATCGTGTTTACACATCCGCCGAGATTGACTACTGCAGTTCTCGCAAAGCAGCCACCCAACACTACGCCGGCCGCTGGGCTGCCAAGGAATCTATCCTGAAGGCCATGGGCACCGGTTGGGCCCGAGGGATCCGTTGGCGAGATATCGAAATTCGCAACGAGGTCAGTGGAGAACCGATCGTCGCGTTAGGTGGCGGAGCCCGCGACGTCTGTGAATCGCTTGGCATCACCCGGGTACTGATCAGCATCTCTCACTGCCGCTCTCATGCGACCGCTTACGCACTGGCCCTGACAGCTGATGAGGAATTGCCGGACCCGCACTAAGCAGCCACCCCAGGGCAACTAAGTCGCCTCGTTCTCGGCCGCTATCTTCTTTTTAGCCGCTGTCTCTTTCTTGGCTGGCTGCTTCTTTTTCTTCGTCGCCTTTTTCTTCGTCGCCTTTTTCTTTTTCGCCGCAGTCTTCTTCTTGGCAGCCTTCTTCTTGCGCTTTTTCTTGCCGGGACTGCGGGCCGCCCGTTCTGCCAGCAAGTTGACCGCCTGATCAAATTTCAGTTCTTCTACCGTCGTTCCCCTGGGAAGGGAAGCATTGGTCTCACCATCGGTCACGTAGGGTCCATAGCGACCGTCCAGCAACTTGATGGGTTCTTCGGTAACCGGCGACGGATCAAAGACTTTTAAAGGTTCTTTCGGAGCAGCGCGGCCACGACCGTGACGTTTTGGCTGGGCCAACAATTCAAGTGCCTTCTCCAAGGTCACATCTAGCGGCGATATCTCCGCAGGCAAAGATCGCGTTTCAGTACCACATTTAACGTAAGGGCCATAGCGACCATTGTGCGCCATCACTGATTCCTGCTCCTTGGCCCCTGCCCCTAGTTCACGCGGCAAACCAAGCAGCTTCAGGGCCGTCACCAGGTCCATCTCTTCCAACGTCATACCCGCTAACAAGGAAGCATTCTTGACTTTTTGTTCCTCGCTGGT
>JAYGDG010000151.1:0-5163 GCA_046583015.1 Pirellulaceae bacterium
TAGTTCGTCATATTTTCCCGTCTCCGGCTTGTCCATGCTCAATGTCACCAGCGAATCCCATAACTGCTCCGCCGTCATTCGCCGCAACGTGGGACCAGGGTAGTGATAAGCTTCTTCCATGGTTTCCTGGTAGACGGCGCGCCGCTGGTAAAGATCCGTGTTCAGCAACAGGCGGACATATTCCTTCGTGTCAAATTCCAGCCGAATCATTTCCGCGGTCAGGAAGTCAAGCAATTCAGGATTGGAAGCTTCGGCACCTTCAACAGCATCAACTGGTTCGATTAAGCCGACTCCCATCACCTTTTTCCAGAGGCGATTCGCAATCACCTTAGCAAACAGGGGGTTTTTCGCCGAAGTCATCCAGCGGGCATACATTTCACGCGATGTTTGACGACTGCCTGTTGACGTCTGATCGCCATAAATGACCTTGGGAGCTATCAATTCTCCCGGCTTGCCATTGTCATACTGGTAATCTTTGGGCAACTTCAAACGCGACTTGCCCCCTGCCGGATCTTGAACATTCCAGAGATTTGCCGAAATCAGCCGTCTCACCAGGCGCTGCTCTTCTGGAGTGAGCTTACGATTGGTCATCTTCTGGGTAACTTCGCGACGTTTCTTTTGAAAGTCCTTAGGATTGCCACTGTCGACACCCCGGGGGTTGACGCCGTGGGTAAAGGCGGCCATCTCGTAGAACTGACGCTGTGTCCAGTCTTCAAAGGGATGGTCATGGCACTGGGCACAACCAATTTGAGTTCCCAGGAAAATGGCTACCGTATTGGCCGTGTTGTCCAGCGGCATGCCACGATCCCGCAGGTAGTAGCCGGCAGCACCATTTTCCCAGACACGTCCTTTGGCTGTAATCAACTCGAAAACAAACTGGTCATACGGCTTGTTGTCACGCAGCGAATCCTTGACCCAGGAAACATAGTTATGCAAATCAATGTTGTTGATCTGAGATTGAATCCGCAAGATGTCAGCCCAGTAATTATAGTAATGGCTGACATATCCTTCCGTATCCAACAAGTAGTCAATCAGAATCTGTCGCTTGTGGGGATTCTTGACATTGATGAATTCAATGGCTTCGCGACCCGACGGAATCGTACCCACGATATCCAGATACGCCCGCCGCATAAAAACCTGATCGTTAATATATGGGCTGCCTTGGACTTCGTGCTTTGCCCAGTTGTCCTGTACGAGCCGGTCAATTTCACGACTGCGTTCACGGATCAAGCGTGACTTATCGCCATGCCCGGCAAACAGGCTGGAGGAAAACAGGACCAGGGCGCATCCACACAATAAGAATCGTTTCCACATGTTCCAGGTTGCTCCACAATCAGAGAAAACTGATCTAGTGAGATAGCTCGACGAGCCATAAATTGTCGTCAAAAAACAACATCATGAAGTCCCATCATACGCTAAGTCAACGTCGATGTCATCGCGGGCTAAAACCCTTCGATTAAAGGTTCAGGCAGCCGACATGTCGCACTCATCCAACCGCCTTGCCCAATAATTCAATCTTAGCGCCAGCAGCAACCATGGCAAGGTTTTTCTAGGAAAAACACTTCGAAATCGCCGAGCTTTGCTCTGCTATATGCCATCGAAGAACCAACAAGGTGCTCGGTTATTTCCATTCAACCGGCTGCCAAGTTCCGATATACTGTGTCAGTAGCTATTGCCTCGCTTTACTCGGCAGGAAAATCACTCTTTCCCGGCAAGTTCCCATGCAACATCCTCCTCATAGCAAGCCAATTAACCATCCACAAATGACTCGTCGGACGGCGATTCAAGTGGGAAGTGTCGGCTTGCTCGGCCTGGGGATGAATCATGTACGAGGCTTACAAGCCTTAGCCGCTGATGACAGACCAGCAGCCTCTGCCAAGGCAGTCATCTATATATTCCTCTCCGGTGGCTTGACGCAACACGACAGTTTTGATCCCAAGCCAGATGCACCCGACGAGATTCGTGGCGAATTTAAGCCGATTGCAACACAAACTCCTGGCGTTCATGTTTGTGAGCACTTGCCCATGCTGGCCCAACAGAGCAACAAGTGGGCACTGGTGCGATCCTTAACACATTCCTGGAATGAACATTCGCAGGGACATCACATTATGCTCACCGGGCGAACCAAGTTGCCCCGCGGGTTCAGTGGCAGCAAGCCATCACCAACAGACGACCCCTGCATCGCATCGGTAGTCAATGGCGTAATGCCGCGGCGCAATAATTTACCGCCGGCAGCCGTCCTGCCAGAAAAACTTATCCATGTGAGTGGTCGCACCATACCTGGCCAATTTGCTGGTGTGATGGGTCCACAACACGATCCCTGGTTTGTGGAAGCGAGTCAATTTCGAACAAGCGAGTATATCCACGGGGCTTTTCCCGAATACGGTTTCCACCGCTGGAATGGCCCCACGACACCCAAGGATTATCAATTTGAAGCACCTCGGCTTGAACTGCACCAGGGAATGGCCAAGGATCATTTTCGCTCCCGGGTAGCCTTGCTCGATGATCTTCAGCGTCAGCGTGAACACCTGGATCGCGCTGGTTCCATCGTTGACTTTGATCGTTATCGCCAGGAAGCCATTTCCATGTTAACGGGTAACCAGGTCCACAAAGCACTGGATATCCACAATGTGGACGACAAGATCCAGGAGCGTTATGGTCGCAACTCCTTTGGCTGGTCTCTACTGATGGCCCGACAACTCGTGCAAGCAGGGGTCAGCATGGTGCAGGTTAACCTGGGGAACGATGAATCATGGGACACACATGAATCCGCGTTCAAGAACCTCAAGAATTTTCTCCTGCCTCCTACGGATCGCGCAGTTTCCGCGTTGATCGAGGACCTGGATCAACTGGGAATGCTTGACGATACGTTGATCGTGATGGCCGGAGAATTTGGTCGCACTCCCAAGATATTCACCTTCAAGGGTGCGAAATCGGGCTTACCAGGACGTGATCATTGGGGTGCTGTGCAATCGGTCTTTTTTGCAGGCGGCGGTGTCAAAGGCGGACACATCATCGGGGCATCGGACCGTATTGGCGGTTACCCGTCGGCCGATCCGCAAACTCCCGAGAACATGGCTGCCACTATCTACCAGGCCCTGGGATTACCATCGACGGTCGCCTGGCATGACAAGTTCAACCGGCCTCACCAGGTTTACCACGACGAGCCGATTCCTGGTCTCATCGGCTAGGCCAACACGTCTTGCACCACGTGACCATGAACGTCTGTCAAACGACGGTCCAAACCGTTGTGGTAATAGGTCAGTCGCTTGTGGTCGATTCCCAGCAAGTGCAACAACGTGGCATGAAAGTCGTAGACTGTCACCGGCTTTTCAGCTGGCTGGTAACCAACCTCGTCACTAACCCCGTGGTGATACCCGGGACGCAAACCGGCTCCTGCCATGCAACCTGTGAAGACCAACGGATGATGGTCCCGACCTTTTCCATCGTCCCCTTGCGTAAATGGGGTCCGTCCAAATTCCGACGTCCAGACAACCAGCGTATCGTCCAGCAATCCGCGTTGTTTAAGATCTTTCAGTAGCGCCGCAAAAGGCTGATCTAACTGTCGAGCCTGGTTGTTATGGTTACGCACCAGATCCTCATGGGCATCCCAGTTAATTCGTGGTGAACCTAATGCACCACCATTGTAGATCTGAACAAACCGCACACCCTGCTCGATGAGCCGGCGAGCCAGTAGATAATTCGTTGCCGAGGCGGCAATTTCTTTCCGATCGAGTCCATACAGTTTTCGTGTCGCCGCCGTTTCACCCGACAAGTCAACAACAGCCGGGATACTCGCCTGCATGCGGGCCGCCAGCTCATAGGAACGGGCGCGGGCCTGCAGGGCATCGTTCCCTTGATTGGCTTGGGAAAACGCTTCATTAAACTGAGCAAGTATTCGTAAACTCGCCCGACGACCTGCCGCAGAAACCGAAGCTGGTGTTTTCAAATTGGCGATGGGATCTTTTTTGCCGTCAGTCGCAAAAGGTGTCCCTTGATGTTGCGCCGGCAAAAATCCCTGGCTCCAGTTACTTGTTCCGCCATTGGGAAACCCGCGAGGATCGGGCAAAACCACGAAGGTGGGTAATTCATCATTTAGCGAACCCAGTCCGTAGGACAGCCAGGAACCGACACTGGGAAAACCAACCTGCGTAAAACCCGTATTCATTTGAAAACAGGCCGGAGTATGGGAAGAACTTTTGGAAACCAGCGTATGAAAATAGGTCAGCTCATCGGCACAGGTGGCCAGTTGTGGCAATAAGGAACTAAACCAGCTGCCATTCTTCCCATATTGCTGGAACTCATAGAAACTCTTCCGCAACACGCCTACTTTGCCAAAAAACGTGTCGATGTTTCCTTTACCGGTCAGGCGTTTGCCGTCAAGTTTTTCCAGTGCAGGTTTATAGTCGAGTGTATCGACCTGGCTAATACCACCGGGTGAAAAAATGTGAATGCATCGCTTGGCTCGAGCGGGGTGATGTGGTCGGTGTAAGACCCCACCGGTCGCAGCGGGTGAACCATTCTTGCCGGCCTGTAACGAGTCAGGCGACGACGCCAGGCAACCTTCCTGCTCCAGCAAGCTGGCCAGGGCAATCGCTCCCAGGCCCCCCGCCATTTGGCCGCAGAATGCCCGCCGACTTTGTGGCTGGTGGTCGTGGGAATCGAAAATGGGCCTGTCAGAACTCATCCGCCGATTTTCTCCGCTGCTTAATTTGAATAAAGAAACTCACTGCTGTTAAGTAATACCCAGCAGGCGCTGGACAAGTCGTGTTCTCGAATTAGTGTCAGCATCTGGGTGTGCTCTTGCCGGGTCGGTTGGCGAGTCAGTGCCAGCTGAAATGCTCGGTCAATCTGCTCGACAACATCTTCACCCGCACTCTCTTTCACTCGTGCTGCAAATAATCGCGACTGCCGCAATACAAAGGAATCATTCATCAGTGCCAGGGCCTGGGTCGGCGTGATCGTCGTACGACGCTGAGGTGTGGCAACCGAGGGTGACGGACAATCAAAACAATCCAACAAAGGATCTCGACCGGTGATGACATTAGCGCGGTAAACCGTACGGCGGTTAAACTCAGGTTTCGGGCTATCGAACAAATGATAGAAATGGGTATTAAAGACCGTTACCGTAAATGGTTGAAAACTTGGCCCTCGCATCTTCCG
>JAYGDG010000249.1:0-5247 GCA_046583015.1 Pirellulaceae bacterium
GACAAAATAACGATTCCTGATGGGGCACGAGAGAATTCGAATGTTGCTTGTCCACTTTGTCGTGACGAGTTTCTTCTTAGTGAAGTGTTGCAGACTTTGCCACCGCGACTGATTCTACTGGATCCAGCGGAAGAAGATACATTTGCGCCGCCGGCGGCGGCAGTCGCGGAGACGACATCCTCGCTCGGGATCGTGGACGAAGTTACTGAAGACGCTGAGAAAATCGAAGTACCTGCAGAAGAAAGTCCCGCCGACACAGAACCCGGCAAGAGCAAGCAGGAGGACAGTTTTGCTTTTGCTGATTCCGGAGAGAGCGGTGCTGCGGCGCCCACTTCGATTCGCAGCTCTCAACGTTCCCGGCAGAAGTCAGAGAATCCACTGGGTATGATGATCAAGGTTGCCCTCGGTGGATTAATGGCCGCTCCGCTGGCACAGTTGATTTTGTGGTGGGGTTTTTCGCGAGATCCAGTAAAATTGGGTCCTAAAGTACCTTCCGTCATTCGCTGGGTGGTCCCCAAGGATCTCCGCGGATCGACCACCAGCCAGGCGCCGAGCAAAGCAAATCGTGATGATTTGCAGGCAAGTGCTGGCTGGCAGCGACTGGTTCGCGATGAAACCATACTGCCCACGGACTGTTGGAAAACAACGAGCCTTGATGCTCCGGTTTCATTTGATCATGTGCGCTGGTGGGCCTTGCAACGGCGCGGCTAAGATTCTCTAGATTCTGATAGATTTCGTACCGCGGGTTCGATCATGATGCCATCCAACGGCGACAAGATTGCGGAAGAAACGACCGCCACGACGGCTGATGGCGTGAAGCCAGGAGACCGCCAGGTTGCTAGTGGCGACCCGGGAATTGCCCGCGTCCGGTCCCACTTGCTGTACGGACTTTCGTTGCCGGAGAGAGCCTTGCGCTCGACCACGGCGGTCGTCGGTGGTGCCCTCGGTGGTTCCATGAAATTGCTGCTCCCCCAGGCATTTCGCAGCTCTCGTTCCTACTCCATTTTCGTCCAAAAAATGCTCGACTTCATGGTTGCCGATGTGGGTGGGGTGGAATTGCCCGTGGACGAGCAGCCTGACCAGCCGCAGGGAGACCAGGAGGTCGAGTCGTTTGTAGCCCGTAAGGCCGTGGGCAGTTTCGTCGAGATGGCTGGCTGGGCGACACTTCATTTTTCGCCGGTGATCGTGTTAGCGATTTTTAGCGATTTGGCATACGGATCGAAGACTTACCTGAAGGAATTGAGCGAGGAACTAAAGAGCAAGGGCCTGATCGACGAAGAGACTACGATCGATCAGGTGTCCGATCTGCTGGAGGCCGTCAGCAAGACTTCCGGAGTGACCGCCGAGGCTTTTGACATGCCACCGATTTCCGTTGCTGGACTGAAGAAAACTGTGTCACAGACCAGGGAGGCGATTGCCGAAACTTCGCCAACTAAGTTGATTCCACAATCTGAGTTGAAGCGGTTGTGGGCAGAGATGAAGGAAACCGCCGAGCAGCAGGACGTGAATTTGCTTTCAGTTTCCAGTACCATGACCCTCTACACGCTTAATAAGGTCGGCACGATTAGCAAGGGAGCCTTGTCGACCGTGACCGTGGCCGGGAACATGTTTGATCGTCACATCCTGGATCATTACCGAAGCGGTTTGGGAGAGATTCGGCAGCGTGGTATTTATGCGACCCTTAGTGAGAATAGCCAGCCTTACATGGTTGCGGTGTGGAAGAATTTTTCAGCGCATCAAGAGACCATTACTGAAGGACTGATTTCCGGTAAGCTGTTTATCCGCGGCTGGCAAGCGCTGCGGACCTGGTGCTGTCGACGGTCAGCGAAGACGGCCAGCGAAGTGAAATCGCTACCGGTTGAGAAAGAAGGACCTCATGACCAGGCTCAATCCTGAGAGTTCTGAGTTGCCAATCCTGCAGGCGTCTGCTGGCCAGTTGGTGGACAGGATTACCTCCGGTGAGTGGTCCTCGTTGCAAGTGACCGAGACGTTCATCCGCCAGCTTGAACGGATCAACCCACACCTTAATGCGCTGGTCGTACCACGTTTTGCCGAGGCGCGACAGGCAGCGGAACAGGCTGACCAGGCTCGGGACCAGGGAATCACGCTGGGACCGTTGCACGGATTGCCGGTCACGATTAAAGAATGTTTCCACCTGGCCGGTAGCCCCACGACAATCGGTTTAACAACCAGGGGGCAACAGGTGCAACAGGAAGACGGTCTGCTGGTGGGCCGCTTGCGCCAAGCTGGCGCTGTGGTCCTGGGTAAAACCAATGTGCCACAACTGATGTTATGGCATGAGTCGGTAAATCCTCTATTTGGACGGACGTCAAACCCCTGGGACCTGGACCGCGGTTCGGCTGGCAGTACGGGAGGTGAAGCGGCGGTATTGGCTGCCTATGGCTCCCCCTTGGGATTGGGCAGCGATCTGGGTGGCAGCATTCGCATTCCTGCCCACGTCTGCGGAATTCACGGGATTAAGCCGACCAGCGGTCGGTTGCCCCGAGAAGGACTCGATGGGGCGCTGCGTGGCATGGAAGCCATCATGTTCCAGGCCGGACCCATGGGCCGTCATGTGGCTGACCTGACTCTGGCCCTGAAAGTTCTCTGCGGCAGCTCCGCGGAACCACGTGATATTGATGTGGTACCGGGAACGATTGCTGATCCAGGTCATGTCGATCTTCAAGGTATGAAGATCGCTTGCTGGGATCACGATGGCACGTTCTCTCCTGCGCCAGCCATCCGACGGGCTGTTGGCGAGGCGGCTGAGCACCTGGCAGCGCAGGGAGCAGAACTTTGTCCCTGGGTGCCGCCAGACATACCGGAGGCTTTAGACATCTACTACCAGCTCCTGGGTGCTGACGGTGGTATGGATGTGACACGCTTGTTGAAGAACAGCCAGGTGCATCCCCACCTGAAGCGACTGGTCCAGGGAGCTCGACTTTCCCGGCCCATGCGGTGGATGGTATCGGCCTTGATGAATTGCCTGGGTCAGAAGACGATGGCTCGTGTAGTCCAGCAGACGCGTCGGTCCTCAGTGATCGATTATTGGGGCAATACCCGCTGGCTCGTTGCTTACCGACGTCGCTTGTTAGAGATCTTTCGTGAGCAGGGGTTCCAGGCAGCCATCTGTCCCCCCCATGCCTTGCCAGCCATGCCACATGGGGCTCCCATCGATCTGTTGCCAGCTGCCAGTTACAGTTTCTTGCCCAACTTACTGGGTTGGCCAGCTGGCGTGGTGGCTGCTTCGCGCGTTCGTGATGGAGAAGATCAGCAGCGGGAGCCGAGTCGTGACCGCGTTATCCAGCGGGCGCGTGAAACCGAGGCGGAGAGTGTTGGACTGCCGGTTGGTGTGCAAGTCCTGGCACCTGCCTGGCGCGAGGATGTCGTGCTGGCGGTGATGGGTCGACTGGAAGCCAGTTTTCGAGCAACGGCTGATTATCCTCAGTTGCCGTTGCCGATTCCCTTTGCGTTGGAGGAGCCCAGGGCGTCTTAAGGCTCTTCGGTCGGCTTGGTGACATCAACAGTTAACACACAAGTTGCAGTTGCCTCGCCGGGCAGGTCTGTGTGAATGGTAATGTTCTCGACCATTTTTTTCGCTTCCTCCCCGGCAGTGAACTGGACGGGAAGCAAGTGCAGTTTCTTGGCTTCATCCGGAAGGTCGATTTTCAGGCACTGATCATTGCAGGTGATCTTGGTAATGCGGAAAGGAACATTACCGCGCACGACCAGTTTCTTGGCGACCTCTGCTCCGGCCTCGACGGGTCCCAGGATAAGTGTTGCTGGACTAACGGTTAATGGCGCAATGACCCGCCCCTGGACGGCCAGGCTAATCGTCTTGTTCTTGGGGTCGTCTGTCACGATGGTCAATTCGTCCTGGATATAGCCGACCGGCGCGTCTTTCTTGAGGCGCACGACCATCGTGTAACTGACGCGCGTGGTACCACGTTCCAGCTCGTTCAATTCAACTTCGAAGTGAGGATAGGCACTGCGGACATCCGTGATCTTCCAGGTGTTACGGCCCGCGTAGAGAATGCTGAGAGGTTTTTCCACAACCGAACCTTGCGCGACTTCACCGAACTGCACAGAACCGGGGTTCACGACGACATCACTCCGTATGAAACCCTGGATGCTCAATTGAACTTCAGCATAATACGGTTTGTCGATCGTGACCGTTACCGTGGCGTTCTTGGATCCCAGGAATGAGTTGGTATTGTAGACAGCGGTAATCGCTCCCGACTCGTACGTCTTGAGCGTCCGTTTTTCAATGATTGGACTGGTACATCCACAGCTGGAGCGCACACGGGCGATGTGCACATCCTCCAGGTAGATGTTCTTGATCTTAAACTGGAACTGCTGTTTCGAATTACGGGCTACCACGCCGAAGTCATGTGCGGTGGTCTCAAACATTTTGTTTGCCCACGGTTGGGCGGAGACCGATTGTCCAGCCCACAACAGCACGAAACAGCCTAAGATACTGATCAGCCTCACGAAGTTAGTCTCCTTGCCAGTCTTTGCAAACGATTCAGCTGTGCGTGGCAATCTAATGGTCAGCCCGGCCACGTGTCAACTTCGCTCTTTCCAAAGGTGATATTTTGAGGATTTTACCAGCCTGGCCAGGGGCTTGGTGGCAGCCCAGGAGAGCCCTGGCGCTGTCGTGCCAGGGTTTACTGCATCCAAGGGATTAGGGTGGGCTCGCCACTTCTTGCCATTGGTTGTCTAAACTGCGGTAGATTCACAAGATATGGGTATCTGAAAGCAACTGGCGGCCCATGTTGTGGGTAGCTCAGGTAAAGTGTTTCGAGTTCATAGAATAGTTAAACCTGGGCTGAAACGAAGAGAGTTGGTCCGTTTTAACCAGTTTTTTGCGGCTCTGACTGACGGCTCTTATTCACCGTGGCCGTCTGGTCGGATACCATATCAGGGTCGTCGATGCTGCTCAGTTGCGGACGACGTGAACGGCAGATTATCTAGGGAGGAGATTGGTATGGTTTGTAGGCCAAGCAGAACCAGGCCAGGCACGTTCTTGATCGCTTTGATGCTGGTGCTGGGGTTCGTTACGTTGCCAGGTTGTTCGTCATCGGAAGATGCGCAAACCACTCGCCCTGGCGTCACGACGGACAGCGGAGAGTCGAACGATGGGCTATCTGGCGGTGCAGCGACTTCTGCTAACGATGATCAACCAGGTCCGTCCCATCCGACTGAAACCCTGGTGGCTTTCAAGAATCGCCAGGCGTCGAGCAACAA
>JAYGDG010000752.1:0-3466 GCA_046583015.1 Pirellulaceae bacterium
GCCGCCATCGCCGCCGCCATCGCCGCCGCCATCGCCGCCGCCATCGCCGCCGCCATCGCCGCCGCCATCCCCGCCGCCATCACACGCGCCGCCATCATCGGCTGCTGCGTCATCGGCCGGGGCATCGCAACCACCAGCATCCTGTCCGGCATCATCACTTTCTGGGGCTTGATCTTCGATTACCATAATTTTCTCCTTAGGCTATCTCTATCAACAAACACGGTTCCTGAACTTCCTCAGGACCTTCCGAACCTATCACATGTCGTCTCACGCTACAACCGCCAACCTGGATAATTAATTCTCGCTGCGCGAACTGACAAACCTTCATGATTTAGCCCACGAACGCCACAAGTGACACAGAAAAGTACAGAATGTCATGGCAGACAACAAATGCTTAAAGCACGTCGCACCATGGCAACGCGATCACTGGAACTCATCTACCAGAGTGAATGAAGACACCAAATCTCCTCTGAAAGCATGGTATACTGCGACCTCGCCAGGCAGCCAACCTCAACCCACAACCTTTTGAATTGTGAGAAGCACCATGCGTATTCTCCTTCTCTGCTGGTCAACAGTCATGATGACAGGCTTGCTGCCAAACACTTCAGTCGCCGAGCCTGCCTGGAAAAAACACGTACTGCAACCAGCAAATAAGACTACTGGTAATGTGAATACGGCCGTTGCCAATGACTGGAATCATGATGGTCACGTGGATGTCATTTCATCTTTCAATGGTGCTGTAATCCTGTTACCGGGACCAGAGTGGAAAACACAGATCATCCTCTACAAGTTCATCGACCCAAGATCCGGACAGCCTGCCAGGCGAGGGTGCATCCATAGTACGCTCATGGACGTCGATGGCGATGGCGATCTCGACTTTTGCGGATCTAATCAAACCGTCTTCTGGCTGGAATGCCCAGACCAGCCACTGACAGGCACCTGGACTTACCGCACGGTTGACGACCAGATTAAGGGAACCCATTGCCTGATTATCGGGGACGTCGATGGCAACGGAAGAATGGACCTGATCGCTAATTCCGGTCGTGGACCCGATCAAACTGACTTTCCCTTTTCGCTGACCTGGCAACAAGTTCCCCCAAATCCCCGCCAGGCCAAACAGTGGCAACGACACGTGTTTGCAGATCACGATGCACCCGGCGGATCGCACTACACTGGATTTGGCGATGTTAATGGTGATGGCCGTCCGGATATTTGCTGTGCCGCCAAAGGGGGTGAGAAATTCCCTGACGGTCAGTGGTTCGCCTGGTGGCAACAACCGGAAAAACTGGGCAAACCCTGGATCCGGCACCTGCTGGCAAAGGGCCAGGTGGGAGCCACGAACATTCAACCCGTTGATCTCAACAACGACGGCATTCTCGACTTCGCTGCCACCCGGGGACATGGCAAGGGAGTCCTCTGGTTCCAAGGCCCCGACTTCAAACTCATTGATATCGACCCCGACATTGAAGGTCCCCATTGCCTGGCACTGGCTGATATGGACCAGGACAGTGATGTCGACATCGTGACTTGTGGACATACTACCAGCGGGCTGGCCGTCTGGTACCAAAACAACGGTGCCGGCAAGTTCTCACGACACGTGGTCGGAACGAACCAGGGTTCCTACGATGTGCGGACAGTCGACATGGATGCCGACGGTGACCTTGATATCCTGATCGCTGGTCACTTCAGCAACAATCTCCTCTGGTATGAAAACCCTCTCGACCCGCAACCAAATGTAAAATCATTTCTAGCCCAAGCAGATCATCTGGGCTTATCTCATTCCTTTACCGGCGGAACCCTGGCAGATCATTTTGATCAGCAACACTTCACACACTGGAGCGTGAAGCAGGGTGTACTGACTGGCACGCCTGCTGCGAAAGAAAAATGGCAGGGTGGTCATGGAAAAGTACCGGCCCTGCAAGTGAATCACTCATATCAGAATGCCATTGTCCAGACACGATTTCTACTCAATGACGCCAGGAGTCTTAAACTCGTCGTCAATGCACATGATCCAAAACATGGTAAGTATCATCTGTTTCGAGTGACCGTTTCGCCGAAGAGCCTGGTCATCAGCAAGGATCCCGATCCTGGAACTGACAAGACAGCCAAATTAACGCTGGCAACCACTGAACTGCAGATTAAACCAGACCAATGGCACACCCTGACAGCTGAAATGCTCAACCAACAGGTCCTCGTGCACATCGATGGTAAGTTTCTAACGGCGGCCAGGCATGAGAAGTTGAATGTTCGCAAGAGTTCCTTTAAATTTGGCATGGCCGGACCGGTCGCTCGGCTGGATGATATCCGTCTCTACCATGCTAAACCCAATCCGCTGCCTTAGGAAAAAAGGGACTTAATCACCACAAAAAGCGATCGCGGTGAGCGCGTAAACCCGGGCCACCCGGACCAGCTCCGCGACGGGAACTTCTTCCTCCACCGTATGGGCACCCTTGGCATCCGGTCCATGCGTAATGGCGGGAATGCCAGCCAGCGCGTAAAACGTATTGCCATCATCAACAAAGGGCTTGAAGCCTGCAGGCAGTTCCGCTCCCATCACTGCTCGACAGGCAAACTGAAACGACCTGGCCGCCTCGTGCTCCGGATCCAGTTCGTAGGCATCGCGGACAAAATGAAACGTCCCCTGGCAAGTAATGCCAGGGCGCTCTTCGATCGCCGCGAGCACGGCCCGAAATTCCGCTTCCACGGCAGCTGGGTCGGTCCCTGGCAACCAGCGGCGTGTTCCGGAAAGTTCAAAACAGGTTGGTGACTGGTTGTAAATCTCTCCACTGCTAACCTTGCCAACAAACAGGCTCTCCGGCCCCGCCACCGGATGTTGCCGCTCGGACAACTGAACATTGAGCTGGTTAAGTCTTTGGACCAGTTCGGCACCGGCAGCTATCACGTCCGGCTGCTGGCTGCCACCCAGCACTTCGTGAACGGGATCTCCTTCCCGCTGCACGCTTATCTCCAACACCGCCAGACCACGGCCTACCACGTTCAATCGATCACTGTTGTACTCGGGCAGCATGACGGCATCCCCCACGTAGCCGGAACGAATCAACTGGTCGACCTGGCTGCCGTCTCCCCAGGGTGCCTCGTGCAAATCATGAGCGGTCAGCAAAATACTCCCTCCGCCCAGCAGGCCCGTTTCCCGCACCACCCGCATCGCTTCCACGGCAGCAGCCACGCCCCCCTTCATGTCGGAAACACCACTACCGTAAAGTATCCCGTTTTCAACACGGGGCGGCACAAAGGGGAGGTGGACCGTATCGAGATGCCCATTAAACTGCAGCGTGCGCCCCGGCTGACCACTGTCGTAGCGAGCCACCACGGCCGGCGCCGATGGCCAGCCAGCCGCTGGCCGTTCCACGGAAAAGTCTTCCTGCTGCAGTATGTCGGCCAGGCAGTTGGCCACCTCGGCCCCGTCTCGCGTGGGACTGGGAATTTCAACCAGCCGGATCGCTGT
>JAYGDG010000306.1:0-1754 GCA_046583015.1 Pirellulaceae bacterium
CAGCCCAATCCCCAGGGCAACGTTCGACGGATCGACTCCGGCATTTCCGGATAATCGTCCAACCGATTCGTGGTCGCCATCCGCACCATGGCCGGTGACAGAATACGAATGCCATCGTGAATACCTCCCCGCAGGATCAGCTGGCCAATCACGGCAAGATCCATTGGTGAACTGAAGACACCTCCCCAGGGAGCACCAAGTTCTTGCCAGTATTGACTGTTCCACCCCCACTGCGGCGAATCTCGCCCCGCTGGCGTCTGTACTCGAACCAGCCGCTCACGATCCAGTCCCTTGGAGCCCAGGCCAATAGATTTCAAACCCAGCGGATCGAAAATCTCTTTCTTGAGGTACTGGTGGATCGTCATGCCACTGATTCGCTGGATCAACTCAGCAACCACCAGCGTTCCCATGCTCTGATAACTGTAATTGGTACCGGCTGCAAAGCCGGGCACGGTATCGCGAATGGCACCCTGGATGAATCGTTCTAGCGGTGCCTGTTGACGACGCAATTGATCATTGTCCGGCAACATATCAGGAAGACCTGAAGTATGGGTAAAAAGGTGTTGGACCAGGGTATCATCCTTGTGATGGGCTGCAAAATCTGGAATGTAACGGACCACCGGATCGCTTAGATTTAGCTGTCCACGTTCCACCAGCTTCAGAGCGCCCAGGTAGGTGATCGGCTTACTAATGGAAGCGAGTAAGAACATTCCATCCTCGCGTATCGGTTTGGCGTTCGGTTCCGCGCCTTGGCGACCAAAGAATTTCGGGGCCACCACTTTCCCGGCGCGCCCTACCAAAATGGCACCTCCCGGTACCGGGGCTTCTGGACCGCCCGTCCACGAATCAAGCAAGTCATAGGCAACCTTTAAACGTGCCTCGTCCAGGCCGATTGATTTGGCTGAAGCAATGGGTAAATGAGCCACAGTCAGATTCTCCTCACACATCACACGGGTTGTCTAAAACCAACTGGGCCCCAGAACTTGACAGCGACCCGCCAATCGAGCAGGCTACCATGCATATTCCAGGGCAAGAACATCCCCATGATAACGGATACCGGCAGGATGAGCCATTTCTCGCAGCCACGCCATCGCCGGCAGTTCCTCCAGTGGGCAGGCGCTGCAAGCATGCTGGGACAGGTGAGCCCGCTCATTGGTGCAACCTGGCAGCCAGCACCACGCCCTAAAGTCGCTGCAATTTTCACGGAACTGCGATTTCGCAGCCATGCTTACAATATCCTGGAAAATTTCCTGCGGCCTTATCTCTTTCGAGGAAAGCTAACCGATCCCGGTGTGGATGTGGTTTCTTTTTATGCTGACCAGTTTCCTGACAATGACATGGCACGCGAGGTCTCTAAACGCTTCAAAATTCCGTTATTCAAGTCGATTGACGAGGCACTTTGCCTGGGCAGCAAGAAACTGGCCGTCGATGCCGTCTTGTCGATCGGGGAACATGGGAATTATCCAATCAATAAACGGGGACAACAGATGTACCCCCGCAAGGAGTTCTTTGACCAGTCGATCGCTGTCATGAAACGCTCCAGACGGTTTGTCCCTTTCTTCAATGACAAACATCTCTCGTACCGCGCTGATTGGGCACAAGAGATGTTTGAAACGGCCCGCCAATACAAGATCCCCCTGATGGCAGGAAGCTCTGTCCCCCTGGCTGACCGACGCCCTGACCTGGAATTGCCTGCCGGTGCGAACATCGAAGAAGCGATTTCGGTCCACGGTGGAGGAATTGAAAGTTACGAC
>JAYGDG010000355.1:0-1590 GCA_046583015.1 Pirellulaceae bacterium
CGACGCTCTTCCGATCTGGTCGATCTTGCGATGACATTCGTTGCAGGTAGCAATCGTACGGTGCTTGGCCATCAACTCGCGAATGGTGGTGACGCCGCGCGTGTCCGGTTCCACGGGCTGCACGTCTGGCGGCGGTGGCGAGGGTGGTGTTCCCAGCAAGTTTTCCAGGACCCAGACGCCGCGGGAGACGGGCTGCGTCTCCACACCGTTGGAGGTGAGTGTCAGGATGCTGCCGTGGCCGAGCAGGCCACCACGCTGGGCTTCCGGTTTGAGCGCGACGCGCTGGAACTTCTCTTCGGTAACTCCCTCTATCCCGTAGTGGCGTGCCAGGGCCGGGTTGACGAACGTGTAGTCCGAGTCGATGAATCGCAGGATGCTCTGGTTCTGGCCGAGCAAGTGATCGAACAACAGGCGAGTCTCCTGCCGCATGGCCGCTTCCAGGTTGTCGCTGTAGTAGGCTTTGTTGGCGGACGGATCCGGTGGCATCGTTCCCAGCTTGCGAAGGTTTAGCCACTGCCCCAGGAAGTTAGTTGAAAAGGCAACTCGCTTCGGGTCGTCGAGCATTCGATTGACTTGCTGTCGCAATATCTTTGGATCTCGCAGTTTTCCCTCGCTGGCCAACTTGAGCAGTTCATCATCGGGCATGGAACTCCAGAGAAAGTAAGAGAGGCGCGTGGCCAGTTCATAATCATCCAGTTTGGCAACTGCCTGCTGGCCCTCTTGGGGTTCCACCAGGTAGACAAAACCGGGTGAGGCCAGGATCCCTTTCATGGCCAGCCTGGCCGCTTGCCAAAAGTCTCCGGTTTCTTGAAATCGTTTATCGGCCAGTGCCAGGTAAGGTTCCAGTCGCTGGCGATCGGCCGGTCGGCGATAGGCAAAAGCGGCAAAACGGGTCAGCGACTTACGCAAATCGCTGGCCGTGGGCTTCTTGGGAAGATTGCTAAAGAAGCGAGCCGTGCCGGGCAAGGGCCATTGGGCGTAGTGAGGCCCTTCCAGTTCCAGGCGATGGAGTCTTAATTCCGGCGCCGAGCCCATGTACATTTCGACCGGGTTGCGTGCCAGCAGCACGGTATCTTCGGGAAAGTACTTGGGAAAAACTTTGCGCATGATTCGCTTCTGTGAGCCGCGGGGACCATTGGCCCATTCGACGGCAAACTCGTAACCTTGCTGCAAGAAGCCACGCACTTCAACGTCGACCGCCTCGTTGTCGCGGATTTCGTATTCACCGACGGTCCGCGTGGCGACCGTTCCCAGGTTCCGGTTGACGACCAGCACGCGGATGCGGGGCGGCTCGCTCGGATCGTAGCCCAGGCCAGCCAGCTCATAGCGATGATTTTTCCAGCGGACCGTGTTGGCACGGACCCGGAAGATGTATTGTCCATCTTCGCTGACCCCGCGAAACTTGTTTTTCACGTAGGCCCGGGTGAACTGGTCTCGCACCAGGGCTCGCTTGAAACCGCGTGGATCATCATGCCCGCCGCCGTGGATCTGGTTGCCGACGGCGACGATCTTTTTCAGGGGCGGCCGGGGACCGGGGCGAATCGCCTTGTCGAGGACGCTTTCGGCCGCTTCCAGGTACTGCGTCAGCAG
>JAYGDG010000451.1:0-1718 GCA_046583015.1 Pirellulaceae bacterium
GATCCCATCACGGCACCATAGGCCCCCGCGCATTCAATCACCAGGTAATCTCCTGTCTGGGCTACTGGCAACGACCGCGGGCTGACAAATCCACCCTCTTCCTGAGTGAAAATATCTCCCGATTCACAGAGCGGACCACCGACGACCATGTCTCGACATTCCGTCGGCATCTCGGCACGGGGTACCACGGACATCGGATGATAGGAACCGTAAAGAATCGGCCGGGCCAGATTGTTAAATCCAGCATCAACCAGGTAGTAGCCGGTATTGCCCATCATCTTGGTGCCGCGGATCTCGGTCACCAGAAATCCGCTTTCGGCCGTCAAGTACCGTCCCGGTTCAATTTCCAGTGAGAGCGGATGCCCTACTTCCTGCTGAAGTCGCTGGCGACTCTTATCCCAAATCTCATAATAGCTGGCCAGGTCGATCCGTTCTTCATCCTGCTGGTACGGAATCGGCAAACCCCCGCCTGCACTGATCGAATGAACACTTGATCCTATCTCCTGAACTGTCTTTTCCATCGCCTGGGAAACTTCGGCCAGGTGCTCCAAGTCGGTCCCAGAACCGATATGCATGTGGACTCCGGAAATCTGAAGATCGTAGCGACCAGCCCGTTGCAAACAGTCCTGTACCTGTTCGTGCCAGATCCCATGTTTCGATTGTTCGCCGCCGGTATTAGTTTTCTGGCTGTGGCCATGTCCAAAACCTGGATTAATTCTGAGCGTAATTGATTTTCCTGGGGCCCTCTGTCCGTACTGATCAATCATGTCAGGCGATCCCACGTTGACATGAATATCGTGCTCCAGCACCATCTCCAGGCTTTGCTGATCAAAAAGATCAGCCGTAAAGACGATCTCCGGCACGTTACCATCCTGACCTGGCTGACAACCGGCTTGCAAGGCACGGTGAATCTCTCCAGCACTTACCGCATCGACGCGAACACCGTGGCGACGAACCAGATCAATAATGGCAATATTAGAACAGGCCTTCTGGGCAAAGCGAATTACGTCAAACGAGCGCAGCTCTTCGATGCGCTCTTGAATCACAGCCGCATCATAAACATAAGCAGGCGTGCCAAATTCTTTCGCTAAATCAATAACAGCAACACCAGCGATGTCGCTGCGTAATTGTGCTGATAGATTCTCATTTGTCATGACCAATCACATCGCTCCGGAATTCCTCTGCTGGCAGTCCTTGGATCTGCCAGAAATTAAAAAGCGGTGCCGGACCTTCATTAAGTCCGGCACCGCATTACCTGTTGGCGAGTTCGTTGACCTTCAACTAGAAGTCAAGTCCTCCAGCAATGCCTGCCTGGACACCAGCACCAATCGCTTTGATGACGCCTTCTTCCAGTTGAAACCGGTAGAGTGCACTCGTGCTTTCTTTTTCCATGGTAACACTCAGCACCACATGATCCTTACCACCTGCTGTTTTCAGCTGGCGAATCATGGCATTGACAACCGGGTTGTCTTCAAAGGAACTGGCAAACTCCAGCATCGGCAATAACGCCACACTCAATTCCATCGGGCGAACGGCTTTGCCACCGGAGGAAGCATTCTTGTCAATGATTTCCTTCAAGAAGGAGATGCTATTGGGAGCCACGCCGAAGTAGTTACTGTTATCGCTGGTTCCCAGTGCTATTTGCAGTTCCCCGCCAAAAATACGACTCACTTCTTCCTGCGGGGGAAGGGGAACAGTGACGGTGTGGAAGCTAATTC
>JAYGDG010000479.1:0-9584 GCA_046583015.1 Pirellulaceae bacterium
ACCCGCTATGCTGCCTATCTGTCCCGGTTCTCTCACACGCCACCGGCAAGCCGACCGCGGAACTCAGCGGGTCAGTCGCCACGCCTTTAAACAGGGTATCGCAAACCAAAGCGCCCGCCCGCTCAACGCGGTAGCTGGCCAGCGAAGGTGCCGACCGGGGTTTGGAAGGCTAACCTGTAAACTGTTGTGAGAGTTTCACTTAACCTGCAGAAACAGGGTAAAACTCTTCCCCAACCTCAAGCCACCAGAGGGTCACCACTGGGAGAATGAACTTCTACCATCCCGGAAGGCACTTAATCTTTGTCAGGTCGGAAGGTTTACCTGCAGCGTGTTACAGAGAAACTGGGCACAGGGGCTTCGGGCGGATAGAATGTCGGTTCCCAACCGATATCATCCTCCGCAGGAGACAGGCGTGGAAGTCATCAACGTTGAAGCACTGACACGTCAGTATTTTGCTCGAATTCATCGGGCAGCTCTCGTGCTCTCAGGCAATCCGTGGGACGCCGACGACCTGGCCCAGGAGACGTTCCTGGTGGTAGCTCGCAAGCCGGACCGGTTTGGTGGTCGCAGCCAGGTTTTCACCTGGTTGTACGGGATTCTCTTGAATCTCGATCGCCGCCGGAGACGCCAATGGGGCATTCACCGACGCAAACTCAAAGTACTGGGTGAAAACGAAACCAACCGAAAGAAATTCATTCCTGCGGCAGAAACTGCCGTGGAAGTGAGCGAATGGAAACAGAGTTTATGGGCCTGGGTCAACAAGTTGCCGGAGGGCCAGCGCCATGCACTCACCCTTCGTTTTAGCGAAGAACTGGCTTACGACGAAATTGCTGAAGTGCTGGAGTGTCCGTTGGGAACTGTCAAATCACGAATTCATCACGGGTTGTTAGCGTTGCGAAAACTGATGAGCCATCAAGATGATCAACTAAGGGAACTGCCGTTGCATAGCGATGAGGACCTGATCCATGCGATTTAAACCTCGCATCATTAAACCTGAAAATCCGCCACTTGATGATGACGGACAACTGCAGTTGCCCGCCGACCTGCAACAATTAGGTCAACAACTTCATCGTGAGGCCCACCAGCTTGCTGAAACCTACCCACCGGCAACCATCGACTTGCCACCACCAGGCGAAGCCGATCGTCCAAGTCAGCGACGGCAGCGACGTGTCTGGCAGCCGGTGCTGCAGGCAGCTGCAGCCGTTTTGATCGTGGGAGTCATCTGGCAACAACTGCCCGACTGGTCCGCACTGGGACCACAGGATACGCCGTCAGCAAAACGGAACCAGCCAGATTTAGCCAGCCCAGGTGAAAGGACAGGCAGCAGCGACAGGCAAGACTGGGCAACCTGGCTTTCCTGGGGCGAACGCATCGCTCAATGGAACCGGGGGAGAACGCTGCCGACCATCCCGCAAATGGACCAGGTACCTTTTCTGGATGAAATCACAGGTCCAGAATTAGAAGGATTTTTGGACCTGTGGGAACTTGAACCAACCCACGAAGCCATGGTGGCTCTATAAACTGCCCGCGAGGATTCACAACAAAGATGCCTGTTTGCTTCAAACTTCGAACCGCTCCCCTGCTGCTGAGCCTGCTGGTGGTTCTTGCCAATGTCGAGGTTTTCTCCCAAGAGTTACCCTCGCTGCAACAATCCACCAGGAAACTTCAAGCGACCGTGGTTACCGTACGCGTCACCCAGGCAGTGGGGGTAGCGACCCGACTCCAGCAGCAACCTGCCAGCAAGACCGCTCCGACACTCAAGAAAGTGGCGCCCACGACAACCAAGAGGAAGGCTGTCACAGCGTCCGGTACCAGCCGCCAGCTCAAACCGGTCAATGCCAAGGTAACCGTTTGCACGGGCATCTGCCTGGCAGACGGCCTGATTGTTACTTCTCTGGATGTCACGGCAAACTCTTCCATCCGCATCACCTACCCGGGTGGTGAGCAATCGACTGCCCGCCCGCGGGTCATCGATGAATACTCAGGACTGGTGTTGTTGCAAACCAAGTCGTCATCACGGACCGGACTGCAATTAGCTAGCGAACTTCCAGAGACGGGAGAATGGGTTGTCAGTGCCGCCAGTTGGGGAGCCGAGAAGCCGGTCATCTCGGTCGGGATTGTCAGTAGCACCGGCCGCGCCCTGGCAGGAACGCGTTATCCACCATTGCTGCAATGTGATTTACGCAGTGTTCAAACGTCAAGTGGCGCCGCCCTCGTCAATCGCTCCGGTGATCTCGTTGGCGTCGTCGTTTTGACCGATGCGAACAATAACCGCCGAGGATGGACCTATGCGGTTCCGGCCCAACATGTGAAACGGCTGGTCAAGTCACTGGCATCCCGAAAAAACAAGGACGAGATCCTGATTCTCAAACGGCGACGCCCGGTCGTCGGCATGGTCTTAGGTGGCAATGCCGATAACATCGCTGTGGTGCGTATCGAAAAAGATGGCCCGGCAGCTCGCGCCGGGATCCAGGTAGGCGACCAGATCCTGGCTACCGATGGCATCAAGATTCGATCGGTCTACCAGGCCATCCGTCCGGTCCTTTACAAGCAGCCGGGCGACACGATGCAGTTTACCGTCCAGAACAAGGATCGAGTCCGCCAGGTGCAGGTCACCCTGGGCGGCGGCGTGGCCTTACCAGCCACCTCCGTGAACAAGTTATCCCAGTACGTACAGCCCAAGATCGACCTCAGCAATTCGACCAGTCGAGCAACAGTCCAACCTCGACTCAGACCCCACCAGGAAGTCTCTCTTCCGGAAGACGATGGAGAAATCACGCCGGCACCCCGTACCAGTGACCAAAAAATCCAGCTGCTGGAAAAAGCCCTCGACCGCTACCGCCGCGTCATCATCTATCAGCAGGGTCAGTTGGCAAGCCAACGACAGGAAGCACTTCAGACCGATAAGCAACTGGAGAAGTTGCAACAAGACCTTGACGCCCTCAAGAAACAAATTGGTCAGGTGCAACCTCCAGGGCCTGCCAGGAAACCTGCCCCCTAAGCCAAACTGCAGGAAAACTCTTGCCCGCAGGGACCGGCACTGGTTAAGCCCGGTCAGCGGCCTGCCGATTGTTTGCCAATCTCTGCCCACTTCGCTATGATCAAGAATGTTGGCGGCCAAAACCGTGTTCTGTGGTGCCTGGCCGCCCAAGTGAGTTTAAACCATACGGAACCAGTCAACAGTCTTTTGGACCTTGTCGTCACGTATCTTGACTTCCGTGCAAAAGGAGAGTGAGCCCATGATCGTACTTGGTAAACAAACCGGACAAGATCAATCACATGGCAAGTGGCAAGGCGTTGTCGTAGCCAGTTTAGCCATCGGCATGATGCTCACCACGGCGCTGACTGCAGCCACAAAATCGGAACGTCGACAACAGGCCGAACAGCTCGTGAAGCAGGCACTCCACAACGAAGTCTATGGAGGGCTTGCGGAACGGTCGCAATTATTGAAGTCAGCTCGTCAGATCGACGCCCAGTATGCGCCAGCTCGATGGCACCAGGGATGCGTCCAGTACCAGAAACAATGGGTTGACGCGGAACAGTTGCCTGCCCTGCTCAAGGAAGATCCGCGCATCGCACTTTATATCGAGCAGCGTGCCCAAGTCCGGGATACGATCAACGGCAATCTCGAACTGGCTGACTGGTGTCAGAAAAAAGGACTGGCCGAACAGGAACGAGCTCACCTGATGCGTGTGCTGGATTTCGACGCCAATCACCGAGTGGCCAGAACGAAACTGGGATTTCGCCAGATTAATGGTCAATGGGTGACACCCGCTCAGCTACAACAGGCTCAAAAGCAAATGGCATCAGACCGGCAGAATTTTGCCACTTGGGGACCACGTATTGAAAAGCTGCGTAAACAGTTTCGCAATGGCAGCCCAGCCCAGCGGGCCGCTGCCCGTCAGCAGATCCTGGCAATTAACGACAGTGGCGCAATTGTCGCCTTGGAACAGGTTCTCGCCCGCGACAGCGAACCGGCAGCTTTGCTGGCCCTCGAGACACTCCATCGACTATCCGATTATGAGGCAACGCGTGCCCTGGCGCGGATCGCCGTAACCACTCCGTCAGCCGCTGTGCAGGAACAGTCCTCGCAGTATTTGAAGCAGCGCAATCCGGACGATTATGTCCCGGCGCTGCTGGCCTGTATGTTTACACCGGTTAAGTCCCGCATGATGATCACCCCCACCCGGGATGGCCAGTTAATGTATCGACACATGTTTGCCCGCGAAGGCCAGAACCAAAATGAATTGGTCGTGCTCGACACCAACTTTCGCCGTCAAAGCAGACCAGGAGGGGATCTCAATGAAACGCTTAGCCGCACACTGGCTGGCACCCTGATGGCAGCTATGAATCGTGAACGACAAGTGCTGCGACAGAATTTCCAAACGCAAACCTTAAACAATCGTATTTGCGCCACTCTCAATTCCTCCCTGGAACAGAAACTGGCAGCCAAGCCAGACGCCTGGTGGAGCTGGTGGAATGAAACCAACGAAGTGTTTATCCCTGGCAACAAACCAACTAATTCAATCCACCGCGCTGAAACCGTCGTTATCTCCGACCGGGCCGGTTCCGCCGGTGGAGGTTCGCAGGGCAGCGGGTCCAGTGGTCCCCCACGTCGACGCTTTGATTGCCTGGCCGCCGGAACACTCGTCTGGACCTGGCAGGGGAAACAAGCGATCGAGACTATCCATATTGGTGACATGGTCCTCTCGCAGGATCCTGAAACGGGTGAACTGACCTACAAAGCGGTCGTTCGGACTACCGTACGTCCGGCAGGTGAAACCGTCAAAATTCACTATGGTCAACATCACCTGGAAACCAGCGGCGGCCATCTCTTCTGGGTCTCCGGCGATGGCTGGATAAAGAGTCGCCAACTCAAGTCGGGGATGGAGTTACACACCATCAACGGAGTGGTCCCGGTGCAGTTCCTGGAACCTGGTCGTAAAATCAAAACCTACAACCTGATTGTCGATGGTCATCACACTTATTTTGTGGGAGCCGGACGTGTGCTGTCGCATGACAATTCGGTCCACCAGTCTACCAATGCCGTCGTTCCGGGATTACGCGTCGAATAGTCCCCTTCAAAGCGTTTCAAAGGCGAGCTACCACGCGGTGGAAATGGAGCTGAACTTCGCGGTCAATGACCCGGCGGATGCCTTCTACCAGGCACTGCGGTTCGTTCTCTTGCTCCCCTAAGCGAATAATTTCCGGCAAACGCATTCCAGGCGGCACCGTGAAGGTCGACTGGTAGATAATCTGATTGCCCGCATCTAATTCCGGAACAATGTAATGACAGGTCGCCCCATAAGTTAACATGCGGCTGGCATAAGCATCATGATAGGGACGCAGCCCGGGAAAGCTGGGTAACAACCCATGATGCAAATTGACGATACGCCCCCCCGCAAATTTCCAACAGGTGGCCGCCGACAGGACACGCATGTAACGTGCCAGAACCACGTAATCCACCTCGTGCCGGTCGAACAACTCAACCATCCGGTCTTCATCAACTCGACCCTCTGCATCACCGAGCATCTCCCAGGGAACGTCAAAGTCTGCGGCCACCGACTGGCAAGAAGGCCGATTTCCGACCATCAACACCGGCTCTGCCGACACCCGGCCATCCGCTATGGCCTGCAATAACTCGCGCGCTGGCTCCTGGCGGTAAGTGGTACAAATCGCCAGGCGGGGCCGCTTCACACGCTCTTCGGAAGACCACACCCGAACCGACAGGTTCTTCAACGCTCCAATAGCACACAAGTCCGTGCGTAACGTTTCCAGTTCATCCGCAGGCCATTCGATTCTCAACAGCATCGCAAACAAAGCCTGCTCGTCGTGGTCGTACATTTGGATTTCAGCAATATTGGCTCCCTGACCGGTTACATGGTGAATGAGAGGATCTGCCAGACCCACGTGATCAGGACCAACCGCCGTGACAACAACTTGCATAAGACACCTTCCACCAAACCATTAACCCAAGCGAACTTTGAAGTTCAATAGATTGTCTCCAAAACCGTTGAGGCCGAAAGGCCCCTGACACAATTAAGGGATCCAATCAACAACAAACGGGCCGTTTTCGGCCATATCTTTTCAAACGCCAGAAGACGCCCGGCGAACCGCCTGGTTCACTGGAACCTGCTAGTCAATTCACAGGCAGTCTGTTAATCTGTCTCCATCCCAGTGGAACGAATCAGCAATCAAGGAAATCGCCATGGCCAGCACAGCCAAGCCAAAGCAGAAACCACGTTCAGAACTGCAACCAGATGAAATTCTCTGTGATTATTGTACGGCCAAGTGCTGCCGCTACTTCGCCTTGCCGATCGAAACACCAACGGAAATGAAAGACTTCCAGTTCATTCGCTGGTACCTGCTGCATGGTCAAGCCAGTGTCTTCACCGAGGACGGTGAGTGGTACCTGCTGATGCATACCCAGTGCAAACACCTGGGTGAAGACAATCTCTGTCAAATTTACGAAACGCGACCCCAGATTTGCCGCGACTACACGATCGATAATTGTGAATACGAAGATGACTGGACCTACGAGATGTATCTTGAAACCGCCGAACAGGTCGAAGAATATGCCGAAGCGGTCTTAGCCTTTAAAGACCGGCAGAACATTCGTAGTCGGCAGCCGAATCCATTGCCAGTCATCGCCTCGTAATCCTGCTTCCTTCCAGGACTTCATCATCGTTATGAACAAGTCGTCCTCTGAAAACGATGCGAAATCAGATCGCCAGTCGCTCATTCAGCCGCGAACCCTTAAGGGCTTTCGGGACTACCTCCCGGAAACAATGATCCCACGCGAGCAACTAATCGAAACCGCTCGCCAGGTCTATCGTTCTTACGGGTTCAGCCCCATCGATACACCCGCCCTCGAATACCTGGAAATCCTCAGTGGCAAGGGTGGTGAAGAATCTGATCGACAACTTTACCAGTTCAAGGATCATGGCGGACGCGATGTGGGACTGCGATTCGATCTGACCGTGCCGCTGGCACGATTTGCCGCTCAACATATTGGTTCCCTGGGAACGCCCTTCAAGCGATATCATATTGCCTCCGTGTGGAGAGGAGAAAACACCCAACGAGGCCGCTACCGGGAATTTATGCAATGTGATTTTGACACCATCGGAACACTCTCGGTCGTGGCTGACATTGAAACCGGACTCGTGATTCACGACCTGATGCAGGCACTGGGATTCACTCAATTCACCATCAAGATCAATAACCGGGCTATCTTGAACGGACTGCTCGAAAAATTGGACCTCCTTTCCCAGTCAACCGCTATCCTCAGAGCACTGGACAAGTTACCAAAAATCGGCGCAGAAAAAGTCGTCCAGGAAATGGTGACCGGCGCCGGCACGACTGCTGAACAGGCAGCCCAAGTCCTTCAACTGACAGAAGTCAGTGGCAGTAATGAACAAATCCTGACTCAAATACAGCCCCTTATCAGTGGCAGCGAAATCGGTGAAGAAGGACTCGAACGTCTGACCACCGTGGTGCGCGGTATCGAAGCGGCCGGAGTCCGTGACGAATTCATCACCCTCGATGTGTCAATCGCCCGCGGACTCGATTATTACACAGGCCTCATCTATGAAACCTTCCTCGACGAACTGCCCGGAATCGGTAGCGTCTGCTCGGGAGGTCGCTATGACAACCTTGCCGAACTCTATACCCGACAGCAACTCCCCGGAATCGGTGCTTCCCTGGGACTCGATCGCCTGCTAGCAGCCATGCAAGAGCTGCAACTACTAGCGAAGGTCCGCACGCCGGCCGAGGTCTTTATCCCTTATTTCGATTCCGAACAGCTCGGCTTCTACTTGCGACTGGCCAGTTGGCTACGGGCAGCCGGTCTCAAGACGGCCGTTTACCCGGAACCCAAGCGACTGGGCCAACAACTCAGGTACGCGGATCAACACGGGTTTCGCCTGGCAGTCGTTGCCGGTGAAACTGAAATCGAAGGAAACTGTTGTCAGCTGAAAGATCTCAACAGCGGTGGCAGTCAAGAAATCTCGCTGGAAAATGAAGCTGCCGAATTGATTACGCAGATCAAGCAGCAACTAGCTGTCGAGTAAGGCACCGGCCGTGGCCAGCTGTCAGGCAGCCGATGCTTGTTCCATGGCAAAGAAGCGACTGACGGCAGCCACTACAAACTCCTGTTCGGCGGCTTCAAGTTCCGGAAAGATAGGCAAGCTCAGCACCTGGCTGGCCGCCAGTTCGGTGTTTGGTAAGTCCCCGGGCATATGACCGAGTCGCTGAAAACACTCCTGCATGTGAAGCGGGATCGGGTAGTAAATCTCCGACCCCACCTGCTGTTCCGACAGGTAACTTCGCAAGGCATCGCGATGACCGTTGGGCACTCGAATCGTATACTGGTTCCAGACATGATCCATTTGGTCACCGGCCTGCGGTAACAGAATTGCATCAGCGAGTTCCGCTGACTCAAACAACTCTCGGTAGCGCTGCGCATTGGCTTGTCGTTTGATGGTCGCTTCAGCCAGCCGCTCAAGTTTAACCCTCAGCACGGCAGCCTGCACTGAATCTAAGCGACTGTTAATACCGACCACGCTATGGTAGTAGCGCGGTCGCATCCCATGGCAAGCCAGTAACCGCAATTCGTCGGCCAGCGATGAGTACCTGGTAACGAGCATTCCCCCGTCACCAAAACCGCCAAGATTTTTCGTGGGATAGAAGCTAAAGCAGCCAACATCACCCCAGGACCCCACTGGCCGACCGTGGTACCGGGCTCCTATTGCCTGGGCAGCATCCTCAATGACATGCAGATCGTGTTCCGCGGCAATTGCACAAATCTCCTCCATCTCGGCACATTGCCCGAACAAGTGTACCGGGATCACCGCCTTGGTCGCCGGAGTGATCACCTCCCGCAGGCAGGCAGCATCCATGTTGAAAGTCTGGCAATCAATATCGACAAACACGGGGCGCGCTCCCAGCCGAGTGACGGCACTGGCAGTCGCAAAAAAAGTAAAGCTGGGAACGACGACTTCATCACCGGAACCAATTTTCAGGGCCATGAGTGCCAGCAGTAGAGCGTCACTTCCCGACGCACAACCAACGGAATGTTCGACATAGCAAAGTTCAGCGATCGATTCCTCTAGTTTTTGACAGTCCGGGCCAAACAAGAAACGGCCGGAATCCGTGACACCCTTGATGGCATCCTGGATGGCCTGGGCATCCAGTTGGTTTCCACGGTTGACGTCCAGCAACGGGACCTGAGTAACTTGCTGCGTATGTAGCTCGTTCATGGCTCTTCCCCCACCTCCCTGTTGGGGCAACCACCGGGCAAAACTCTTTACGGTGGCAGTCTTTACCCTGACATCCTTGTCAGATAGGTCGGAAGCATAAAGTCGACCCGGGGTGGCGTCAAGAGCGAACTCCGCAGCAGCCCGACAGAGCCATTACCAGTTCGTGTACGAACCGTCAGAACGCCTCAAACGGGGACAATCTCCCTCGGCAATCGGGGGCAGGCTGGCAATCACCTGTTCATCCATCACGACACCCAAACCAGGTCCGCTGGGAGGCAATAAATGCCCATTTTCCAGGGTAACTTGCTCCGGAAACAGCTCCGGTAA
>JAYGDG010000496.1:0-2045 GCA_046583015.1 Pirellulaceae bacterium
GCTGCTTGATTTGGTGGGGTGCAAAAGTGATGCGTCTGCCCAGCCAGCCAGCCACCGATCCATAAAGCAGGCAACCAAACCGTTCTATGCTACCCTGATTGGTAGCAGCACAGCACTCGGCGCCGCAGTCTCACCACCCGCCAGATGAAAGCCTTCATTCCTATGGAAATGCGCACGCTCCTGGTAATGGCCATTGTATTCTTCTCGGCCCACACGCTGGCTGACGAGCCAGAGACCCCCAAGCTGCGCCCTAGGCTCACCCTCTCCGAGGCCACCACCCGGGTGACCGGTCCACTCACCAAAGATGGCTACATCGATTATGCGCGGGTCATTAACCAGCGCCTGTCGGTCGGCGTGACGGCCGAGAACAACGCCAACGTGCTGATCTGGAAAGCGATGGGACCGCATCCGGAAGGGAGTAACCTGGGGCCCCAATTCTTCAAGCTGATGAAAACAGAGATATTGCCCGAAACGGGTGATTACTTTGCCGAACTGAATAACTTTATCAAGCAAGAGCTAAAGCTCAAACCAACTGACCCTCGATGGAACGAGATCGTCGATCAGCAGTCCGAGGCGACTTCGCATCTCTGGACGGAACAGCAGTACCCGAACCTGGCTGCCTGGCTGAAATTCAACGAAAAGCCGCTGGTGGTGCTGAGGGAAGCAACCTTGAGACCCCGTTATTTTTCACCACTGATCGTAGAATCGGAGGAGGATGCCGACGCATTGCATGGTGGCTTGATAACCGCCCTGTTGCCAGGCGTCCAGTCAACTCGCTCCTTTGCCCGTGCCTTGTCGGCTCGAGCCATGCTACACCTGGCAAACAATCGCCCCGAAGCAGCCTGGGAAGACATTTTGACATGTCAACGACTAGGACGACTCGTAGCGGAAGGACCAACACTCGTTGAAGCACTCGTGGGAATCGCCATCGGTGGGATGGCCAGCGATACGACTCTTGTCTACATCGAACATGTCAATCCCGATGCCGAACAATCGGCCCTGCTAGCTCGCCAACTGGAAAAACTTCTGCCGTTACCACGCATGGTGGATCGAATTGGACTTTGCGAACGATTCATGTTCCTGGATATTACGCAGCGAGTCGCGGGCACGAATGGAACTAACTTCGAGCTTCTGATAAATCTGGTCGGGAACTCAGGCCGGGACGACAACCGGTTCAGCAGGGCGCTTACAAAGTTTACTTTGCGTCTGACTGATTGGGACCTGGTCCTCACAAAAGGAAACGAAGCTTACGATCAAATTATAGCAGCCTTGCGGGTCAAGGATCCGATAGCCAGGCGTGCTGCCATCGATGCATTTGATCGCAGCATCAGTGAGCGGGCTAAGCAGTTACGGAACCCATTGAAACTCCTAGGGAGAATCGCCGCCTCAGAATCCGCCGGAGAGGGACTCGGATCGGTGGTGGGGGACATCATGATTTCCTTGTTGCTGCCAGCCTTATCCGCCTGCCAGGCGGCGGAACTTCGGGCCTTCCAGCTCCAAGACAACCTGCAAGTCGCATTGGCCTTGTCTGCCTACCATGCCGAGCAGGGAAAATATCCAGCTACGCTGGCTGTCCTCAAGCCAAAATATCTCAAGGAATTACCAATCGATCGCTTTAGTGGCAAAGCTCTTATCTACCAGCCTACCCAGGAAGGCTACCTGTTTTACAGCGTCGGTCGCAACGAAAAGGATGACCAGGGTCGCTGGTCAGACGATCAGCCAGCAGGCGATGATCTTCGTGTGCGGATGCCTCGCAAGCAGCCTAGCAAGCGGGATTAAGTTCTGCGCGAGGTTAATCAAACCTGGCTCGATCGCCCTTCACGCGCCAGTTGGGCAATGGCCACGAGCAATGGACCGGCCATTGCTTCTCTTGAAAACTGTTCCTCCTGGTCAGCGGCCGGATCACTTTCTGATTCTGCTTTGCCGGATCGCACTTTTCCAGTGCCAGGCCTTCGCCACCTTTTTGACGGGCCAGTGATGAACAGGCATCACAAATAAGTGAAAAACAGCTCTCGCACTGCGGGGCGCCAGCAACCGTTAACGAG
>JAYGDG010000497.1:0-5063 GCA_046583015.1 Pirellulaceae bacterium
ATGGGTTCTCAGCGACGCAGTGGCACGGCCATTGCGGAAGGCATTCAGCGGGTTCAGGAAGGGGCCATCGGCAAGGTCTACCTGGCACGGGCCTGGTACCACAATGCACGCGGATCAATCGGTACCGGTAAACCTGCTCCCGTTCCCAGCCGACTCAACTACGATCTTTGGCAGGGACCAGCACCGCGTACGCCCTACATCGACAACCGGGTCCACTATAACTGGCACTGGTTCTGGCATTGGGGCAACGGCGAACTCGGCAACAACGGGATTCATTCACTCGATATCTGTCGCTGGGGAATGAATGCTCAATTCCCGACGCGGGTTACCTCGAGCGGTGGTCGATACCACCACCAGGACGATCAGCAGACCCCCGATACGCATAGTGTCGCATTCGAGTTTTCCGGTGGTAAACAAATCACCTGGCAGGGGCTCAGTTGTAATCGCAATGGTAGCGGTTTCGTGAAATTCTACGGGACCAATGGTTGCCTGGAGATAATCGACAACGGTTATGTCATTTACGATCCAAAGGGCAAAGAGATCGACCGAAAGACTGCCTCACGTGGAGATATCGAACATATCGATAATTTCCTGGCTGCCATTCGTACCGATAAACCATTGGAACTCAACTCGGAAATCGCCAAGGGTCATCGCAGTACCATGTTGTGCCACCTGGGGAATATTGCCCAGCGAACGGGACGGGCTCTCTCCTGCAATCCCAAGAATGGTCACATCATCGGTGACGATGATGCCATGAAGCTGTGGGGCAGAGAGTACGATCCGAAGTGGAAACCGACTGTTTAATCCACTTGAACGGCCAATTTGAGTCACCGGTACCCGCGGGCACTCTGCCATCCCTGCTGCGATCTATTTTGCGCTTGACACGCATAGGATACATCTGTACACTAATGCGGTTCATGAGAGAATTCGATCAGAAAGGGCCGTTGGGGCAAGGAGGTTGCGATGCTGGTGTTATCAAGAAAAGTTGGCCAGACGATTCTGGTGGGCGAGAACATTTCCATCCACGTGCTGCAAGTCAGTGGTGGATCGGTCCGTCTCGGGATTGAAGCTCCCAGGGATATTCGTATTCTGCGTGGCGAACTGGAACTGCCAGCCAATGACGAACCTTTCTCTAGCATGCCACATCGGGAACAGGAATCGATAGAGGGCTCCCTTTCCACCGGTGATCCAGGCGGAAAGACCGATTGTCCTGAGCCGGGGACCCACATCACCCATCCTCATTCGATGGATGCCCAGCAGTTACTGCGCCAAACCGATTTGCTTCAGTAACCATTGGGCTACGGTTTCAGAGACGGAACTCGTTGAGCAATGGTATCGAGGCCGACGATTTCTGCACGATCTCCCACATCAGCAACGAGGTCCATGATGCGCCCAATAGTTTTCATTTCCGGATCTTCGACCACCAGGCAGGAAGGATGGGCGAGGAAATCAAACACCTGGCCATGCTCAATGACCGAACGCACGGCCCGCGTGATCGCTTCCAGGAAATACTCCAGCTTCCAGAAAGTACTGCGAAAAGCACCGACGTCGCTAATCGGACTCATCGGAATTTCAACCAGGCCACTGGGATAGCGATAAGGCTGGGCCTGTTGCTGGGCATCAACAATCGACTGGTAAACGTCTTGCGTTGGTCTTTCTTTTGGTTTCCCGTAGGCATGCCTGGGATACTTGGAGCTGACCCAGGAGAACTTCTGCTCTAACAATAACTGTTGGAGATCTTCCCGCCCATTGAGTGCGTCGCGAAAGCCACCCGGTGTCCGAAACCCATTGACATCAATCTTCGCTCGTTCCTTGAGAGCGATGGTCGTCAGGCGAATATTTTCGCGAAGGATTTCCGGTACGCTTTTTCCTTTCACTAACCAGGGAGATCGTTGAAACCGAAATTGTGCCATGGCCGGCGTCGTCGCCCTCAGGTTCACGTGATCATAGGTATGATTGCCAATCGGGTGCCCCAGCTGGTCCAACGTCTGCAACCAACTGACATCTGGTTGCTCCAGTACGCGACCGACACAAAAGTAATGCAGGACGCCGCCTCGTTTCTTGACCAGTTGACCTGCCTTGACCGCATATTCCTTGGTTGGCTGGTCGAGATTACCTTTCTGGTAATCCCACTCGGTAAGCCCTCGTTGCGGGTAGTGCCGACTCATTTCCAGGTCCAGCGTAATGGCAATTTGAGCTTTTGGTTTATCTTTGCGGACTGCCCTGGCGCCACACGCCGTGGCGGCGACCAGGCCCGCTGCCAGGCTGCCGGCCAGGAATTGTCTTCTGGGAAGCCGGTTTCTCAAAGACGTTTGCATAACAGTGTTCTCCACAGCGGATCGATGGTCACTTTTTGTTGAGTTTGCTCACCCAGGAAACCTGTGTCACTAGTTGATTAAGTGAGGCAAAAGATATCGAGCTATTGGTCGCATACCGTGGGCTCGAATTGGCAGGAAACGTTGCCAGGGTCGCATCACCGACCAGGAAGACGTTAAAGTCCTTGGAGAGATTCTCGTATCCCGCGGTGGTGCGGCAAAAGCACATATCCGTGGCATAACCGGTCAGCAGAACATGGTGGATACCTTCCTGTTGCAAAAACGCCTTCAACGGCTGGTAACCTTGTTTGTCGTAAATAACCACATCATTGGGATAGACCTCGATGTCTTGAGTTACAGGTATCGGCAGCTGCCAAAACCCGGCATGGTTATATTTATCTCCAGCATCCAGCCCGGGAAACTGTTGGAAATAATCCCTTACCGGATTTTTCGCCGATAGCTTTAGCTTGCTCGGCAGAGGTTTACCCCGATAGGGAAACGTGTTGAGTTTCTCTTTCAATTCGCGAGCACCTTCCTCACGCATCGCGGTTGTCGGTTGATGACTGTAAGAACGATATAACTTGCGGCGAATCGGATCTTCATCACCGGGCAAGCTGTACATCACCAATGCTACCTGGTTGCGCAAGGATTTTAGGAAGGGGTTGATTACCTCGCGCGTATGGGCCCCCGCCAGGTGATTTTTTTCCAGGGTACAGAAGTCCGCGACCCCCGCCGGTTCAGGTGTTTTCCATCCCTGGCCATCATCAATACCCCAGGGATGTACCATGATCACTGCGGTTCGATCGGCTCGCAGGTAATTAGGCATTTCAATAATGCCACGAGCGTTGTACGAGAAACGCCAGGCGCGGACAGATAAATCTGCACCCTTGTCGACAACCACTGGATTGGCCTCGTAACGAACGGTTTCCCGTACGGGTTGAACATATTGGGGATGGTCCGCCAGCAGGGGTGCCGGATTCGACAAGCGTTTCAACCGGTTGTCATAATTCCTGGCAGCAGCGGGACTTGTCTCGGAAACTGCCTGAACTGCAGGTTCATCAGCAGTCATCCTGCCAGAGCGGTTGATACCCATGGCCAGGCTCAGAGCTAACACGACCGCGACCAGGATTCTGTAGCTAACCATCACAACACCTTTCTCGATTTGATTGAAAAACAAGACAGGATCAATCGTCAGCGGAAGTTGCGTGGTCCACTGACTTACTTACCATCCCATGATTTTTGCATCAGGGCAGTCAGTTCTTTCACGATGGCCGGGTTGCTGGCAGCAAGGTTCTTGTTCTCATGGGGATCTGCCAGCAGGTCATAAAGCTGGGGTGCCTTGTTGGTGCGTGGATGTGCAAAAGCATAGCGACCAATCTTGCCATCGTAGGTGAGCAACAACTTCCACTGGTCCCGAATGCACCAGCGAAAGAGCAGGCTCTCAGCGGGACGATTGATATCGGCAATGTCGTGAGCGAAACACTCTCCAAAAAGTACATTTCGCTTATCCGCTGCCGAGGGATTAGCCTCACGATGCCGGCAAACATCAAGCAGGTTGATTCCCGGCAACCCAGCGGGTGCCTTGACTCCACAGGCCGCATAAATCGTGGGGGCAATATCAATGCTGCTGACCAGCGTCTCATAGTTCGCCGGTTTTACCTTTCCGGGCCAGCGGACCATGATCGGAGTTCTCGTACCCCCTTCATTCGGCGACTGCTTGGAACGAGGTGCAAAGCTACCGCGCCACCCGGCGGGTGCCTTCGTGTCCGGGGTACGTTGAATCCAGCCATTGTCGGTCACGTAAATCACCAGCGTATTATCGGTGATCGCCTTCTTGTCCAGGTATCCAAGCAACTCTCCGCAGGTCTCATCAAACCATTCACACATCGCGTAATACTTCGCCAAGGCCACGGGGCGGCCATCGGCCTGGTATTTCTTCAAGAGACGCTGCGGCGGATTGTGGGGTGTATGGGGCAAAAAGGGTGCATACCAGATAAAGAACGGTTTTTCCTTTTCAACAGACATGTCAATGAAATCAAAAACTGGTTTCATCCCTTCCCTGCCGATTTTCAAGCCATCGTCACCGTGACGGCCCCCCGGTTTTGGAAAACCGCGGGTCATGCCGTGGGTGAAACCACCTCGCTGGAAACTTCCTTCCCACCACTTGCCACTCTGGTGACTCAGGTAACCGGCTGGCTTTAATAGTCTCGGAATCGTGGCCTGTTTATCGATATGGGAAATCAACTCGGCTCGCTGCTGCGCATAACCCTTGTCTTGCGCTAATTGCTGCCGTGTTTTCCCGGCCGGTTTCGTTGGATCATTTCCGGAGATCTTGTGCTGGTGGGGATAAAGTCCCGTGATCATCGTTGCCAATGATGGACGGCAAAGGGCGATAGGCACGTACCCCCGGGTAAAGGTCGCGCTTTGACGTGCCAGCTGATCAAGCGAGGGCGTCTTGATTACCGGATGCTTCATGAAACTATAGTCAGTCCAGCTTTGATCATCCGAGATGATCAGGACGACATTTGGTTTACTGGCCAGTCGTTTCTTGTTAACAGCCCGCTTGGACTGCCGTCCAAACCCGAGCGGAGCCTGCACGGATTGCTCCCCTTCCTCGTCAACATTGACGACGCTGCGGACATAAGCGATCAGGTCCAGGATTTCGTCTTCTTGGTACGTATCGAGTAACCCGCCGGGCATCAACGAAACTGGAGAAGGTTTCATGACTTCAATGTTCTCATACGCCAC
>JAYGDG010000531.1:0-21193 GCA_046583015.1 Pirellulaceae bacterium
TTAGGAGAAGGATGCGAGATGGTGTTTTTGAAGAAACGAGCAAAAAAAACAGTCCTTGGCGCCCTGGTTGTAACGGTTGGCCTGGTGGTCAGTGGATTTTCCATGATGGCCCAGGAAGTAACCAAAGACGCGGGGAAAAAAAGTAAACCGGCAGCTTTGGCATATGCAGAAAAGCTGACCGAATGGAAAAATATGATACGGCGGCTGGCCGATTTACGTGTCAAGTTTCAGTCGGCTAAGGGTGTCGAGGTGGAACAGATTCGTCAGCAATTTTCCCTGACAGTCAAGGACGGTGATGAATTACTGGTCTCCCTGCGTGTCGCGGCCTTAGCAGCATTTGTTGAGTCCCCCAATGAATCCCGCGAGCTGACTCGTTTTCTCGTTCGAATGCTTAAAGACGCTTTGAATCAAGATCGTTACGAGGTTGTTCAGCAGATGGGAGTTACGTTGATTGAGCATAAGTGTGATCATCGCGGCATCTATGACTTAGCTGGACACGCCAGTTTTGCTTTGAATGACTTCGAGTCTGCCCAGAAGTATCTCAAAGCAGCGGAACTAAAAAATGCGATTACTGATGCAGGACGAAACCACTTGGCTTACTCTGCTGATTACATCAAGTTTTGGAAAGAAGAGCAGAAGATACGTCAACGTGAAGCTGCGGATGATTTACCGAGAGTCAAGTTGATCACCAGCCAGGGAGAGATCGTCATTGAGTTGTTTGAGAACGAAGCGCCTGACACGGTGGGAAATTTTGTCAGCCTGGTGGAAACCGGATTCTACGACAATAAGTTGTTTCATCGTGTGCTGAGCAATTTCGTGGCGCAAACCGGCTGTCCTAAAGGAGACGGTACGGGCGATGCGGGATACAGTATTCATTGTGAGTGTGACAAGGAGAATTTCCGCAAGCATTTTCGTGGTTCGTTGAGTATGGCTCATGCCGGGCCAGATACCGGGGGATCACAGTTCTTTATTACCTTCCGAGCAACTCCGAATTTGAATGGTAAGCACACGGTTTTCGGCCGCATTGTCACAGGCTTCGACACGCTAACAGAACTGCAACGTGTCGATCCGGACGATGAGAAAGCTCGGCCGGTGGATCCTGACAAGATTGTTAAGGCAGAGTTGCTGCGTAAGCGAGATCACGAGTACTTTCCTAACAAGGTTAAGTAGGCTTTGACTTTTGCGAGGGCCTCTAGAAAAGAGCTTGGCGCAAAAAAATGCCGGCTGACCAAACCAAATGGGAAACGGGTTTTCCCGCATTCAAGTTAGTACAACCGGCAGTTCTTCAACCCGCTTGACGCCGTTTAAGATCGCACTAAATCTAGACTTTAGTAGATACTTCCCTCTCACGGTGTTTTCGGGAACTGCGTGATCATTTGGTAGTTGTGATTACCCAAGAGATCGTCCATGCGCTGCTTTAATTCGGTACTAACCTGAATTTGAAGGCGATCTGCTTTCATAGAAACGCGATGGCCATCAGCCAGGTCTAGCAGCAGGCGAACTTCCTGGTTTCCCGGGTAGGCTCTGAGAATTTCATAGATTTGAGGCAGCATCCGGTCCCCATGCTTCAATTCATCCACTCGTATTACCATTCCCTTCGTACAACGATCGTCCAGCTGGTCCAAGGAGATCAGCTCATCGACGATAAGATTGACTTCATCACCCCCACCACGTCGATCGACGCTGCCGCGGGCAAGAAGAATACTGTCCGGTTCAAGCAGTGGTTCAAATCGCTGCAAAGAATCTGGCCACATGATGCAGCGTACCGTCCCTTCAACATCCTCGATGTCGAAGTTTGCGTACTTCGTGGGTGATCCAGGCCGTCCATTCTTGGTGTGGGCCAGAGTAATTGAAGAGATCATGCCCCCGATGACCACCTCCGTTCGGTCCGACAGTTTCGAGAGACGTGTCGTGGTGTGCGAGGAATAGCTTGCCAACAGATCGCGATGTTCGGCAAGCGGGTGGCTGGAGAGATAGAAGCCGAGAACTTCCTTTTCCATGATCAGCCGTTCCCGCTCTTCAAATTCGGGAACGTTCGGCAAGGGAAGCTCGTCTTCCTGGTTCGTGTCATCGTTAAACTGTTCGAACAAGTTCTTTTGGCCGCTGCGACGATCGGAAAGTGCTGCCGAACCCGCTTGCAGAGCCCGTTCAATAATTTGTGCCAGTTGTTGGCGATTCGCTCCCAGATCATCAAAGGTGCCGGCCTTGATCAGGGTTTCGATAGCAGCTCGTCCGCAGGTGGTTGGCTCGACGCGTTCGCAGAAATCAAACAGGTCCCGGTAAGGTCCGTCTTGCACCCGGTTGTGAACGATTGCATCAGCCGCTGTCCCGCCGCATCCTTTAATGGCAGACAAGGCAAAGTAAATTTTACCATTTTCTACTGTAAACTCGGTTCCTGACGTATTGACATGTGGGGGAACGACTTCGATTCCCATTCGGTTGCAATCTTCCAGGTGTTCTACAAGGGAATCTTTTCGTTTGAAGTTGCGCCCGGAAATATCACTTGATAACAGGGCCGCCATAAATTCCAGCGGGTAATGCGCTTTCAAATAGGCGGTTTGATAGGCGATGAATGCATAAGCAGTCGAATGACTCTTGTTGAAACCATAGCCAGCAAACTTGGTAATCATGAACCACAAGTCTTCTGCTTCGTGGCGCTGCAAGCCACGCTCGGTAGCACCGGCGAAGAACTGGTCGCGGCTCTTGTTGATCGTGCTTTCTTTTTTCTTACTGATTGCCTTAATGCACGTGTACGCTTCGGCCAGGTCAATGTCGCCAAACCGGTTCAGGATTCTCATCACCTGTTCCTGGTAAACCATCACGCCGTGTGTTTCTGACAGGATTTCCTCAAGGACCGGGTGTTTATATTCGGCCTGTTTGCGTCCATGCTTGACCGCCACGTAATCATCGACCATGCCACCTTCCAGTGGCCCGGGGCGGTAGAGAGCATTGGTCGCAATGATGTCGTGGAAACTATCCGGCTTCATGCGTTGCAGCAGGTCACGAATTCCACCGCTCTCGAACTGGAAAATTCCCTTGGTTTCCCCCCGACAGAAGAGGGCAAACGTCTCCGCGTCATCCATTGGAAATTGCTGCGGATCGATTCGCTCCCCGGTCGTTTGTTCAACAAGGTCAACGCTGCGACGCAAAATGGTGAGATTTCGCAATCCCAGGAAGTCCATCTTGAGCAGCCCGGCAGCTTCCACATCGTTCATGGACCACTGGGTGATGACATCATCCTTGCCGGTCACCTTTCCCAAGGGAAGATACTCCTTCAACGGTTTGTCACCGATGACAACAGCGGCAGCATGGGTTCCCAGGTTGCGAGCCAGGCCCTCAATTTTCATGGCAACGTCTAGCAACTCGCGAACTTCACCGTCCGTCTTGTATTCTCCCGCCAGTTCGTCACTTTTCTCCAATGCTCCTTTCAGGGAAATACCCAACTCGTTGGGTATCATGCCAGTCAGTTGATTGACACGGCTGAGCGGAATCCCCAAGACCCGGCCCGTATCCTTGATAGCCGCCCGGGCAGCCAGTGTGCCAAAGGTACCGATTTGAGCAACATTCGATTCACCATACTTTTGCTTCACATAGCGAATAATCTCGCCACGGTGCTCTTTGCAGAAGTCGATATCGATATCAGGGGCTTCCCGTCGGCTGACATCCAGGAATCGCTCAAAGAGCAAACCAAACTTAAGCGGACAAACATGGCTCAAATAAAGGGCGTAACAGACCAGGGCTCCGACTCCACTGCCACGAGCGGTAGCCGGGATGCCAGAATCACGGGCCTGCCGGACAAAGTCCCAGCAGATCAGGAAATAATCGGCAAAACCAAGTTGATCAATGACGCCCAACTCATGTTCCAACCGCTCCATTACCTGGGAAGCCAGTTCACCCTCGGTCAGCCTCTCTTCATTACCGGCATAACGCTCCCGCAAACCTTCCAGGCAAAGCTGCCGCAAGTATTCCATCGATGACAGCTCTTTTGGCGGTTCGAAGCTGGGAAAGTGGCGTTCGCCTAGTTTTAAATCAATGTCGACTGAATCGGCAATTTCTTGAGTTCGAGAGACCGCTTCCTCCAGCCCGTCAAAAGAACGATACATTTCTTCCTGGCTGCGCAAGTAGTATTCCTGGCCATCCATTTTCATGCGGGTGGTGTCAGTTCGAAAACGCCCCGTGTTAATACAGAGCATGATGTCCTGAGCATCGGCATCCGCCTGATCCACGTAATGAACATCATTGGTGGCTACCATGGGAATACCCAATTGCCGGGCCACATCCACAGCGCCCTCGGTAACCATCCGCTGCAATTCCATTCCGTTATTCATGATCTCGATAAAAAATCGATCACCAAAAACACCATGGAACCACTGAGCGACTTCAATGGCCTGGTCTAGATTCTGATCATTGCCATGTCCGTTCAGCAGCACGCGACTGAACTCGCTAGACAAGCAGCCACTTAAACAAATAATGCCTTCCTGGTGTTGTTCGAGCAGTTCTCGGTCAATGCGCGGCTTGAAATAGAATCCTTCCAGGTATGCAGCAGAACTCATTTGCATCAAGTTCTGGAAGCCAATCCGGTTCTGGGCCAGTAACGTTAAGTGGTAACTGGACTCCTTCATCTTGCCACTGGTCTTGTCAAATCGACTGTCCGGGGCAATGTAAGCCTCGTAACCGATGATTGGATTAATTTCGCGCTTCTTGGCAGCCTGGTAGAACTGCAACGCACCATGCAAGTTGCCATGGTCTGTTAGGGCCAGCGCATTCATGCCGTGATCTTTGGCACGGTCAAGTAGCCGAGGAATCGTCGCTGCACCATCAAGCAAACTGTAATGGCTGTGACAGTGAAGGTGAACAAATGGGCGTGAGCTCATGAAATCGCGTTCCGTCGCCAAAAGAGAGTGTCTGACTCAATAACACGGTTGCTGATTGTAAGGTACAAATCCCGGTTCAGCCAACCACAGCAACTGGGGGGCAACAAAAGATTGGCTGCAGACCCCCCCCACTACGCGGGTAGCAGGGTTCATTCACGAAGACGAAAGGTCCGGGTCACCGATTCGGCGCAAATATTCGGCAATGCGACACTGTAAATCCAGCAGGTTCTGCCATTCTCGCGTCTCCACCTGAAGTTGCTCGCTCTTGTCATCAGAAGTGACAGAACTTAACAGGCTCCGTAAGCGAATGTGCAAATATTCCAGTAGCTCGGCCATCTGCGCTGCCTGACCTGGACTGAGCCGATCCGGTAAGTCTGGCGGTTCCAGTGCGTGCAAGGTGGCCTGGAGATCATTTCCCTCCTGCCAGTTGAGCTCAAAATCAAATGATGAAACGTTCTTTCCCAACGGTTTAGGGGGAGGACTGATCGTTGGATCCCCCTTGTTTTCTACCTCACGAAGCCGCGCTAGACGCTCAGCGATCTGTTCCCTTGATCCAAATAACAAGACTGAGCGACCTAGACTAACCATGTCTCCAAAACGAAGTATCCGCAGTTGAATGTCTTCACCATTCACCTTTGTCCCGTTGGTACTCTCCAAATCGGTCAGCACGAGCCGTTCGTTGTCTTCCTGGATTTTAAGATGAAAACGGCTGATTCGCTCATCATTGAGTTGAATCGTATTGCCTTCTTCACGACCTATCGTGACCGGTGTCTCTAACGCGTCAAAAACGCGTCCACGGTCAGCGCCATCGAGCACCCGTAAAGTAATTGGTGATGACATCATGCGTCGTGAACCAAGATGAGAAGGCCGCACTGGTCTTCTGGTGGTAAAAGTGTTGACTAAACAAATGAAGTAAAAGCAACTCCCATAAGCACTTATATCATCCGCCGGGAGCTTGGGTCAAGTGCCCTGGGTTAACATTTGAGGTGGGCTCTTGTTGGAGCGGCCGACTTACGGATAATGTCTAAACCCGTGTGGTGGAAAAGGTTGACACTGTTTTACGGGTAGCAGCGCCCGTGGCGCAACTGGATAGCGCATCGGTCTTCGGAACCGAGGGTTGTAGGTTCGAATCCTACCGGGCGTGCTCATTTATTGAGGGGGCTGGGAGTCAGTTTCCCGGCCCCTTCGACGATGACCTGCTTCTGTCAGCCATCGCTGATGGCCGGAGCTTTTTTCTTGGCAAGTCCGGATCAGGAAGTGGACTCGTTGGGGCTGCCTGTTTGAGCCTTGGTGTCTGGAGTTTCCATGTTAACCAGTTGGCGCGTTACATAGAGTGGACGGTGCTTGCTTTCATCAAAAACTTTTCCCAGGTAGAGTCCGACGACTCCCAGGTTGGCGAGAATTAGTCCACCGATAAATACCCCGACAACCATCAGGCTGGTCCAGCCATCGACGTCGACACCATGGGTGTAGTAGCGAATGACTCGATAAGCAGCGTACAGGAAGGAAACAGCAGACATCAGGAACCCGATGTAAATGGAGAGTCGCAGAGGTTTGTTTGACTGCGACGTGATCGCCTCCACGGCCAGGCGGATTGATTTTGCCAGTCCGTAACTGCTTTTCCCACTGAAACGTTCACCATGTTCAACGTCAACGTAGGACGTCTGGAAGCCCAGCCACTGGAGGAATACCGAGTAGGCTCGGTTTCGTTCGCGCAGTTCTCCCATGGCGGCGACTACGGTTGAGGAGACGATGGAGAAATTGGAGACATGGCGGTCAGTCTTGATGTCACTCAAGAAGTTGTACAAGCGGTGAAAAATCCTCGACGAAAGTCTCTTGAGAAATCCGTCCTTGCGATTCTTGCGGCGTGCGAAGACGATCTCGTATCCGTCCGTTGCTCGTTCATACAAGCGAGGAATTTCTTCTGGTCGATCTTGAAGATCGCAATCCATCACGACAACCCAGTCACCGGCAGCATGATCAAGGCCGGCCGTGATCGCGCAATGTTGCCCAAAATTACGTGAGAGATCCACTCCCTTGACACGGGGATCCGCGGCTGCCAGTTCCAGAATGATATCCCAGGAGTTGTCCGGACTGGCATCATTAACCAGCACGATTTCGAAATGATCGACAAGACCTTCCAGGACCAGGACGAGCCGCTGGTAGAGTTCTCGCAGGCAACCACTGCCATGATAGACGGGTGAGACAATCGATATTTTCACGCGATTCTGAGAGGCCACGAGAACTTCTCCAAACATGAAACGGTTGGGATTAGTAGGACGTTAAGGCTCACGAGCCAGCATTGGGGGATGAAATATCTAGTACGCACTGCAACGGGTTTCGGTTTGACTGGAATCAGGTTGAGGGGATGCTCTGGTTTTGTCTTGCCACTTGGTGAGGATAGTGTTCTTGTTTCATCCCCAGGACATTTGAAACTCGGTTTATGGTGCTATCGGCTTCTCTAGCGGTTAGCCATTGCCTTGCCTCCCAATTCAACTGAATATCGACCCCTGGCAGGTGCAGAAAATGAGCCATGGGAGGATGATGAGGTTTTTCAGGGTGAATATCTGGCCCCTTGTTCCCTCTGAGACGGCGGACTAGGATGCTAGTTTAGCCTTTTGGTCCCTGTTTTGACTGGTTTTAGTCATGAGATGTGTCTTGTCGGCCGTCGTGCAAAACGTCCCTGGTGTGTTAGCTCACATTTCAGGAATGCTGGCTTCGCGCGGTTACAATATTCATTCACTGGCTGTCGGTGAAACGGAAGACCCGAATCTGTCTCGCATGACGTTTGTGGTCGTGGGAGATGCTCCGGTCTTGGATCAGGTTGCCAAGCAGCTGGAAAAAGTCGTCACCGTGGTGGCGGTGACAGATATCAGTGCTCAAGAACACGTGGAACGTGATTTGATGCTGATTAAGATCAAGTCGGAAAACGGAAATAAACGAAGCGAGATTCGAGAGCTAGTCGAAATTTTTCGCGGCAAAATTGTTGATGTTGGCGCGGAAGAAATGATGATTGAGATCTCGGGTCGGGAACGCAAGATTGAAGCATTTATCGAACGCATGCGACCATTTGGAATCGTTGAGTTAGTGCGCGCAGGGCGCATTGCAATGGTGCGTGGTAAGTTGAACGGAACGGAACCGGCTGAGCAGGAAGCAGATTCATAGCCAGCAGAGGCAGGGAGTCATGGGCTCCATGTCATTTACAGATCAAGGCTCAGTAAGCTGAAACAAGATTTATCGGGAGTATTGGCGATTTATGGCTGCCACAATTTTTTACGATACGGACGCAGATCTCTCTCTGCTGAAAGATAAGACCATCGCGATTCTCGGTTACGGGTCCCAGGGACATGCCCAGGCGCAAAATCTACGAGATAGTGGATGTAATGTTGTCATTGGACAGCGACCCGGAGGTGCTAATTATGATCTGGCAGTGAGTCACGGCTTTGAGCCGTTGTCGCTGTCGGAAGCAACCGAACGCGGGGATCTGGTGAATGTTCTGTTGCCAGATGAGGTGCAGGGAGACTTGTACAAGAATCAGATTCGAGACCAGTTGGTGCAGGGTAATATCCTGATGTGTTCCCATGGCTTTAATGTCCATTTTGACCAGGTCGTTGCTCCGGACGGGGTTGATATGTTGCTGGTCGCACCCAAGGGACCGGGGCACCTGGTTCGTAGTGAATACGAGCGGGATGGCGGAGTTCCCTGTCTGATTGCGATGAACCCGGGAGCCAGCGAAGAGACGCTGAAACTTGGTTTAGCCTATGCCAAAGGAATTGGTGGTACCCGCGGTGGTGTTATTCAGACAACGTTTGCTGAGGAAACCGAGACGGATCTGTTTGGTGAACAGGTGGTTCTTTGCGGTGGCGTGAGCGAGTTAGTGAAAGCTGCTTTTGAGACCCTGGTCGACGCTGGCTATCAACCCGAGATGGCTTACTTCGAATGCCTGCATGAACTAAAGCTAATCGTTGACCTGTTTTATCAGGGTGGCTTGAGCTATATGCGTTACAGCGTATCCAATACGGCGGAATATGGCGATTACAGCCGCGGTCCACGGATTATTAACGACGAAACCCGCCAGGAAATGAAGAAGATTCTTAGCGAGATCCAGGATGGTCACTTCGCTCGTGAGTGGATCCTGGAAAATCGCGCAGGAGCACCTTCCTTCCAGGCCATTCGTCGAAGGAATCGCGACTTGGAGATCGAATCGGTAGGTCGGCGGTTGCGCAAACTGATGTCTTGGATTGACTCGAAGGAAGTTTAGAGCAGCGGTTGGAACCGTGGTGTTGCTGAATCGTTGCAGGGAGCGTTGAACGATGGGACATCTGGAGTCGCTCGAAGTTTTTCAGCAATTGAAGCCCGAAGATCGAGTGCAACTGGTACATGCGGTTAAAGTCGGCTTCCGCAACTGGTCCAAGAAGACTGTGGGAACTGTCGTAAAAACCGAGCGTCGACGTCATGGGCTCCACTATCAACGAAGCCAGGATGATCAGGTCTTTAGTGACGTCTTGGTTCTCACGCGTGACGATGGTGAAGTGACGACGGTAACGCTCGATGATTTTTGTGAATTGACCCTGCTGGCAGCATGACAGGCAAGTCGTTCCCGAACGGTGAAGGCCGCTTGCCTGAGAAATGATGAGAGACGCCGCGGAGTGTTTTTCCTGCACAGCCTGACTTGAAATGTAAACCAGATGGTACCTGCATCGCTCTATCAGCAGCATGACCGCTTGTTTGAAGAGAATCGGTTCGTCTATCCGGTACTGAGTCGTCGTAGCGGTGGGCTTTCCATTGGCGTGAATCTGAACCCGGACAAGGTATGTAATTTCGATTGCATTTATTGCCAGGTGAATCGCACGACGGAAAGTGAAACCAGGTTCGTCGAGCTTGACCAGTTGCTGGATGAACTTGACCGGATGTTAGAGTGGGTTCTGTCAGCGAGGATTTTTGAGTCCGGGAAGTTTGCCGATACGCCTGAGCAGTTGCGGACCCTGCGTGACATTGCTTTTTCCGGCGACGGCGAGCCGACTACGTATCGAAATTTTGACGAGGTCATCCAGGCTTGTGCAACACTCAAACAGAAACACCAGTTGGATGATGTTGCCATGGTGCTGATTTCCAATGCCAGTATGTTCCATCGTGAGCATGTGCAACGTGGATTACAGATTCTTGATCAGAACCAGGGCCAGGTATGGGCCAAGCTGGATGCCGGTACGGATGCTTACTACCAGCTTGTGGAACGAACCACGATCCCGTTTCAGCAGATTCTTGACAATATCACGCAGGTTTCCCTGACGAGGCCAGTGGTGATCCAGGCACTGTTTATGCGGATTCAAGGAGAACCACCTACCGCCGCGGAACAACAGGCCTTTTGTGATCGTCTTAATGAAATTGTTGACCAGGGTGGGCAACTCGAGTTGATTCAACTCTATACCGTGGCCCGCCCGCCGGCAGAGAGTTTTGTGACGCCGTTGAGTGACCAGGAAATTGACCTGTTTGTGGACCGGATCCGCCAGCAGACGGGATTAGAGGTAGTCGGTTACGGATCCATGGTAGACAGCCTGGCCAGTGACTAAGGAACATGTTTGCAGATGACTCGAGAATCCACAGATCCATCGCCGGCTCCGCAGCCAACAGTCCGCGCTAGTCTCTTTCGCCGGCAGTGGCTCGGAATTGTCGTCATCATGTTGGCGCTTGTTCTTTGGGCAGTGGTACACGCCTGGGGTGCTTACCAGTCCCAGCGTGGTCAACTGGCCGTTCTCAAGGGACTGTTCGTCTTACTCTCGATGGCTATTTTCCTGGCTTCTTGGGGCGCTTTATTGTGGCTCCGTCATCGAAAGATCAGCTGTTCTTCCGGCTCCCAAAACCAGGCTTCCGTGGACGATTGATTTACGCTCCGCAGCTTGCCGTAATCTGCCAGTTTCTCCGGCGAACGCCAATTTCGCCAACTGTCAGTGTGGGTGAGAATTTCCCAACATCTTCGCAAACTCCCTGCGAAACCCCTTTCCCTCTCGATAACTGGCTCTCAAGCCAGCGCTTAGCGGGTTGTTGGAAAGGGTTCGATTATTTGCCCGGGGACTTACCCTCCAAGGTCCTTCTCGCCGGCTTCGAAGGTGGCGCATAGGATGCTGTTGAAGTATTTTGGTTTTAATCATCACTTTGACAGGACCAGTAAGATGATCACTCACGACAGACCAAATGTTTCCATCGGTCAGTATCTGATTAAACGACTTCAGGACTATGGCATCGGTGACGTCTTTGGCATTCCCGGTGATTACGTGCTGTCGTTTTACAGCATGCTGGAGAAGAGTGCTTTGAACGTGGTGGGTTGTACGCGTGAAGATTGCGCGGGATTTGCCGCTGATGCCTATGCGCGCATTCATGGGATGGGAGCCGTTTGTGTTACCTATTGTGTTGGCGGTTTCAGTCTATGTAATGCGATTGCCGGCGCTTACGCTGAGAAATCACCGGTAGTCGTGATTACCGGATCACCCGGTTTAAGTGAACGGGTCAACAATCCGCTGCTGCACCACAAGGTGCGCGACTTCCATACCCAGATGGAAGTTTTTGAACGGCTTTGTGTCGCCGGGGCCGAGTTATCAGACCCGGTGACTGCTTTTCGCGAGATCGACCGCGTGCTGGATGCCGCCTCTCGATTCAAACGTCCCGTCTACCTGGAAATCCCCCGTGATATGGTCAACGTGGTGCCTCACATCGCGCATGCCTATCAGCCCGTGCAGACCGAGAGTGACCCGCAAGCCGTCTACGAGGCTGCTGATGAGGCAGCGGAATTACTCTCCGAAGCGCGCAAGCCGATCATTTTGGCAGGCGTTGAGGTACATCGATTTTCTTTGCAAGACGATCTCTTGAAACTGGCTGAAGAATCGCGAATTCCCATGGCAGCCACGTTGCTAGGCAAGAGTGTGATTCGGGAAACTCACCCCTTGTACGTGGGCCTTTACGAAGGCTCACTGGGGCACCAGGAGATTACACATTTTGTCGAAGAGAGTGATTGCGTGTTGCTGCTCGGGACCTTTATGACTGACCTGAATCTTGGTATTTACACAGCGAAACTGGATCCTGGTAAGTGCATTTACGCCACCAGTGAACAGTTGCGAATCGGTCACCATCACTACCATGATGTTTTGTTAGGCGATTTTATTCGAGAATTAACAGTCCGCAAGCCTGATCCACCGGAGCGGTCGTTGCCCGCGATTTCCAGGCAGGAAGGGAAACCATTTTCTTTGCGGGCGGATCAGCCGATTACGATTACCCGCTTAGTTGCGAGGCTAGAGGAGCAGTTGAATGATCCGGCCATCGTGATTGCCGATATTGGGGACGCCCTGTTTGCTGCTACGGAATTGACCGCTCGCGACCGTACGGAATTTATCAGTCCGGCTTACTATACGTCGATGGGATTCTCTGTCCCGGCGGCCTTGGGAGCGCATTGCGCAAGGCCGGATTCTCGTGTGCTGGTACTTTGTGGGGATGGTGCCTTTCAAATGACTGGTATGGAACTGTCAACCATCGTGCGCCACGGTTTCGCGCCTATCGTGATTGTCCTGGACAATCAGGGATACGGAACCGAGCGTATGCTGCACCCTGGAGACTGGTCTTACAACGAGATTCACCCCTGGAAGTATCGGGCTTTGCCGGAGGTTTTAGGGGGCGGGACCGGGTATGAAGTTCGCACCGAGGGGGATTTTGACCAGGCCCTGCGAAAATCCTGGAACGATCGGACAGGAATGAGTTTGATTCAAGTCCATCTTGCCTTGACAGATTGCAGTCGGACGCTGGAACGGCTGGCAGAACGAATGAGCGAGAAAGTCTGATCTCTGCCTCGGATCACAATGTCACGTGGCTTGTCGGCCAGGCAACTTCTCTCGTAAAATGACGCCATGTGATTTCACCGCTCCGCTGTTGTTTTCTATGCCTGTCTCCGATGCCAGCTTCCGACATTGTTATTAAAGGTGCCCGAGAACATAACTTATGTTCCGTTGACCTGGTGCTGCCGCGAAATCACTTGATTTGCTTGACTGGTGTTAGCGGTTCCGGTAAAAGCTCGCTCGCCTTTGACACCTTGTATGCTGAGGGCCAGCGGCGGTACGTGGCGAGTCTCTCCAGCTTTGCCAGGCAATTTCTTGGCCAGTTGCCGAAGCCTGACGTCGATCATATTTCTGGCCTCAGTCCTGCTATTTCTATTGCGCAAAAATCTGCTGGCAATAATCCCCGTAGCACGGTGGGGACGATCACCGAGATCTATGATTATTTGCGAGTGCTCTTTGCACGCGTTGGGCAAGGGTATTGTCCGCGATGTCAAAACCCGATTACGGCGCAGAGTCGTGAACAGATACTGGAACAGATATTGAGCCTTCCCAAGGGAACATGTTTCACAGTTTTGGCTCCCGTTATCCGTCGTCAGAAAGGTGAATACCGGGATCTCTTTGCGGATTTTCGCAAGCAGGGATTTTCTCGGGCGCGTGTCAATGGTCTCGTCTATCCACTTGCCGAGGTTCCTCCGCTGGATCGACGTATGCGACACGATATCGAGGTGGTTGTCGATCGCTTGGAGATAAAATCTGGCCTCCGTCCACGGCTGGCCGAGTCGACTGATTTGGCATTGAAACTGGGAACTGGCACGCTGGTTATTGCTATGACGGAAGCAACTCCCAAGGCGGCATCTAAGCCACCGAAAGCCAGCGGGCGTCGTAAGACATCTGAGGATGATCCAGGGACGGTCGATAAGATATTCTCAGTCGACTACGCGTGCACTCATTGCCAGATCAGCTTCTCGCCTCCCACGCCGCAACTGTTCAGTTTCAATAGTCCCCAGGGGATGTGCCAGGAATGCGATGGATTGGGACAGTTGTACTCGTTTGATGCGGACCTGCTGGTACCGAATCCGCTGTTGTCGTTCCAGCGAGGCTGTTTCGAGTTGCTGGGGAAATGGCAGAAGCTGGGTCGCTGGCGTCGACACATCTATCAAGGTGTCGCCGATACCATGGAACGTGAAAAATCCTGGCCGAGTGGCTACTTGCTGGAAACACCCTGGCAAGAACTGGAACCGTCAGCCCGGGAAATCTGGCTATGGGGTACGGGAGCTCAACATATCACCTTTACCTGGCGTGGCGGCTCATCACCGATGAAGTATGGCGGAGAGTTTCAGGGGCTTGTTCCAGACCTGATGTCCCGGTATCGCACGAGCAAGAGTCGTCCGCAGCGACGACAGTTGGAACGTTATATGCGCACGATTCCCTGTCCTCAATGCGATGGTCACCGTCTCGTTGAACAGGCTCGGTCAGTTGTCATTACCACGGCTACCGACCGTTTTGCTGATCGTCCGCAGCGAACATTACCCGAAATCTGTCAATTGTCAGTACGTGAGGCCAGAGAGTTTTTTGAGCAGCCGGTTTTCAGTGAGACCGCAGCGATCATTGCCGAAGAAGCACTTCGTGAAATCCGCAGTCGCCTGATGTTCTTGCTAAACGTGGGATTGGAATACCTGACACTCGACCGAACGGCACCGACGCTGAGTGGTGGTGAATCGCAGCGTATTCGACTGGCGGCCCAACTGGGTTCGGGCCTGGTTGGTGTCCTGTATATTCTTGACGAGCCATCCATTGGACTACATTCTCGTGATAACCAGCAGCTACTTGGTACGTTGCAGCACTTGCGAGACCAGGGCAATACCGTGGTGGTCGTGGAGCATGACGAGGAGACCATGCGGGCCGCCGATCACCTGGTTGATTTCGGCCCCGGTCCCGGGGTCCAGGGTGGCGAGGTTGTCGTGAGCGGTTCGCTTGAGGACGTGATGAAGGCGCCAGCGAGCGTGACGGGTCAGTACCTGTCCAGAAAACGTACAATTGCAATTCCGTCGAAGCGCCGCATCGTGACAAAGGATTGTTTAGAGATTCGTGGAGCCGGGCACAACAACCTTAAGCAACTAGATATTTCGATTCCGTTGGGGGCCTTCACGTGCGTTACGGGGGTTTCAGGTTCTGGCAAGAGTTCCCTGGTCAATGATATTTTGGTTGAGGCATTGCGCCGGGATTTGAATCAAGGTGTCGGGAATCCGGGAGCGCATGAGGCGATCGAAGGCCTCCACCTGCTGGACAAGATGATTGCCATTGACCAGTCACCGATTGGGCGTACACCCCGCTCAAATCCGGTCACCTATATCAAGGTGTTTGATGACATTCGCCATTTGTTCGCCCAGTTGCCGGACTCCAAGAGACGAGGATTTGGACCAGGCCGATTTAGTTTCAATGTCGATCAGGGACGCTGTGAAGCCTGCAATGGCAATGGTACCAATCGTCTCGAAATGGATTTCCTGGCAGATGTCTGGGTGACCTGTCCCATTTGCCAGGGCAAACGATTCAATCGTGAGACATTACAAGTCAAGTTCAAGGACCACACGATTTCCGACGTGCTGGAGATGGACGTCCAGCAGGCGCTTCAGTTGTTCGAGAATGTACCCAAAGTTCAACACAAACTGCAGACCTTGAGTGAAGTGGGTCTGGATTATATTAAACTCGGACAACCCTCTCCGACCCTGTCCGGGGGGGAAGCGCAGCGTATCAAGTTGGCCCGTGAACTGGCAAAGAAAAGTACCGGGCAGACCATTTACATCCTCGACGAACCGACCACAGGATTGCACTTCGCAGATATTCAACTGTTGCTGCAGGTGCTGCATGGATTCGTGGAGGCGGGCAATACCGTACTGGTCGTTGAACACAATATGGACGTGATCAAGACCGCAGACTGGATTGTTGACCTGGGACCGGAAGGGGGAGAGGGTGGTGGCTCGCTGGTGGCCATGGGAACTCCTGAAGAAATCGCTGGTCAGGATGCTTCTTATACCGGCCAGGCATTACGCTCGGTCCTTGGTTTAACAGGGAAGAAAACCGGTTCGCAGCGCAGCACCAGTCGTAAGAGCGCAGCGACTAAAGGTCCGTCTTCCGCCGCACAAATGATCAAGGTCCGGGGTGCCCAACAGCACAACTTGAAGCTGGTGGATGCCGAAATTGCTCGGGAAGAAATGACTGTATTTTGTGGACCCAGCGGTAGTGGAAAAAGCTCGCTAGCCATGGATACCATCTACGCCGAAGGTCAGCGGCGTTACGTGGAGAGTCTTAGTACCTATGCCCGACAGTTCATTAACCAGATGCAGAAACCGAAACTGGAACATATTGAAGGTTTGTCACCAGCCATCGCGATTGAACAAAAGAACCTGGGAAACACACCTCGTTCGACGGTTGGGACGGTCACGGAAATCTACGATTACTTGAGAATTTTGATGGCCCGTTTGGGAACCGCGTTTTGTCCAGAATGCAATATTCCCGTTGGCGTGCAGACCGTAGATGAAATTGTGGACCGGGTTTTATCAGAACCCGCTGGCACTCGACTTTATCTCATGGCGCCGCTGGATCTCGATCAGGTTACACGTGTTGATTCCTTGTGGGATGAAATGTTGGCAGCCGGTTACGTTCGCGTCCGCATTGACGGACAGACTTACTCACTAGACGATGCCCCTCCTGTTGACCGTCGTCGAAAACACCGTGTGGAAGTGATCGTGGACCGGGTTAAAGTTGGTCCGCGAGCGCGTTCACGAGTGGCTGATAGTATTGAGAATGCGCTCGACCTGGGCAACGGTTTACTGCAGGTTGCCTATGTGCAGGATGATGTTGAGGAATCTCGCTGGAAAGTCAAAGTCCATAGCCAGTTTCTGTCGTGTGATGGTTGTGGGCGCAGCCTGGAACAGTTGACTCCACACAACTTTTCCTTCAACAGCCACCTGGGCTGGTGCTCGGCATGTGAAGGTTTGGGCACACAAACGGGCGCTAATCCGGCTGCTCTGATTCGTGATCCGAAGGCGACGCTGGCCGGTGGTGCTTTAGACTTGTGGCCGGATTTGCAGCATCCGGTGGCCGAGCGCATGCTGCAGGTCCTGGCCACCACTGTGGGTCTCCCACTCGATGTTCCCTTGGAGCAGATTGCAGCCCGCGAAAGACGACTCTTGTTACACGGTACTGGGGACCAATGGTTCACAGTCAATCAACTTGCTTCGAAAACCAAAGGCAGTAAGCCGAAACCGATGTTTCGTTTTCAGTTCAAAGGACTCTATCCGGCACTTCACGAAGCCTCTCGGCTCTCGCCAGCCTTGCGGGCCAAACTAGAGCACCTGGTAGATGAAGTTGAGTGTTCCAAATGTGGTGGCAGTCGACTTAGAGACGATGCGGCCAGTGTCCGCTTTCGGGAGCGTTCTATCGACGAATTCTGTCATCAGCCTTTAAAGCAATTATTGGCGGATGTGAATCGATGGAAGTTGACTTCCCGGGAACAAAAGATCGCAGGTGAACTGCTTCGAGAGATCCGGGGCCGTTTGAAGTTCTTGAATGATATCGGATTACATTACTTGAGCCTCTCTCGCCCGGCTGCATCTCTTTCCAACGGAGAGGCGCAGCGAATCCGTTTGGCGAGTCAGCTGGGGAGCGGGCTTTGCGGAGTGTTATACGTCCTGGATGAACCGACCATCGGTCTACATCCTCGCGATAATCAGCGGCTGATCGAAGCGTTGCAGCGCTTGAGAGACCTGGGCAATACCCTGCTGGTGGTGGAGCATGACCGTGAAGTAATCGCTGCCAGCGACCGACTATGCGATTTTGGTCCGGCGGCGGGTCGTCATGGTGGAGAAATCGTGGCTCGCGGGACGCCTGAAGAAGTTGCCAGGTGTCGTAACTCAGTCACCGGACCTTATTTGAGTGGGAAGAAAGCGATTTCGATTCCGACTAATCGTCGTATGACACTCAGCGGGCAACCTCCGACCGACCAGTGGTTGGGGGTTTGGGGAGCCCGTCATCACAATTTACAGGACGTTGATGTGCAGATTCCCCTCGGCACACTCACGGCCGTTACTGGGCCCAGTGGCAGTGGCAAGAGTTCGTTGATTGATGATGTCCTTTACGTCGCCTTGGCCCGTCAATTACATTGTGCCAAGGCTGTGCCGGGACTGCACGACCGTATCGAAGGTTTGGAACACATTAACAAGGTAATTCGAGTGGACCAAAATCCACTGGGAAATTCGCCAACCTCTAACCCTGCGACCTATACCGGGCTGTTTGATTTGATCCGGATGCTGTTTTCACAGTTGCCAGAGGCCAAGTTGCGGGGCTTCACACCACGTCGATTTAGCTTCAACGTGGCCGGTGGTCGCTGCGAGGAGTGTGACGGAAATGGTCAACGATGCGTGGAGATGCACTTCTTACCAGATGTCTGGATTCGTTGCGATGTTTGTCAGGGAAAGCGTTACAACCCGGAGACACTTTCGGTGACCTATCGTGGCAGGTCCATCAGCGATATCTTGGATTTGACTTGCCAGGAAGCGGTCACGCTCTTTGAGAACATTCCCAAAATCCGTCGTATCGTGCAAACCTTGTGTGATGTTGGACTGGATTACTTGACTTTGGGTCAAGCTGCGCCCACCCTCTCCGGGGGAGAAGCCCAGCGCGTGAAACTGGCAGCAGAATTGGCGCGGCCAGATACTGGCCAAACCCTCTACTTGCTGGATGAGCCAACCACCGGTTTGCACTTTGATGACTTGGCCAAGTTGCTGGATGTAATGCACCGGCTGGTTGACTTGGGCAATACGGTTGTCGTTATCGAACACAATCTGGATGTCATTAAATCAGCAGATTGGGTGATTGACCTGGGTCCCGAGGCAGGTGCCGATGGTGGCCGAATTGTTGCTGCTGGAACCCCCGAGCAGGTTGTGCAAGCGATGCGGCCTGGAAAAGGCAGAAAGAAACCAGCAATCAGTCACACGGCAGTAGCGCTGATGCCGGTACTTGCGGATGGCCCGTACCTTGAACGACCGGTATTCGATCCGCAGGCGGACAACGAGAAACGGGACGGAGATTTGGAGATTCAAGAAGTCGGTAAAGAGACGCTAATGCCCTGGGAATCGGATGGTCGTGACTGGCATACCCAGAGTCGTGTTGACCGCAAGGGAAAAGCGTGTCGCTGGGATGGAAAGATCCTGGCAGAAGTCGTTGACCGCATTCACCAGTTGGGTGAGTTTGGCCCGACGGACTGGAAGACGCGCACCGTGGTAGAAATTGCAGCCACCAAGAAGTCAACTGGCTGGTTCTTTCATGCCATTACCGGAGAAACCTGGTTATTGAAGATGAAATTTCGGGTAGCGAGAGGAACGTTTCAACGGCAAGAAGTGATTGAGCAACTGGCACTGAGGACACTCAACCAATTGGATGAATTGCCAGTCTATGGGAATAATCCGCGTGTCAAAGTAAAGACGATTCGTGGTCCCTGGCAAGAGGTCCAGATCCAGGCTTACAACTGGGAGGAAATCAATACGGACCATTTTTGGGAGTTCCTGGGACAGGCAGTCAAGGGATTCCAGAAGATTACAGAGCGAGTTGAACAAGACCCCAAGGAGTTGATGCCCTGGAAAAAACTCGGACAGAAATGGCATTTCATGCGGAAGGGATTTCCATTGGGGAAATCGGTGCTGTGGAAAGTAGAAGTCCTGGAGGAGATTCTCGAGATGCTGGCTGACACCATGTCAGCAGGTCAATTCTTGTGGAACAATCAGTATCGCGTACATCTTTATGATCAGGGCGGTCGAGACCCTTGGGCCACCGTACTGACCAAACGCAGTGAAGACGTTACTTTACATTTACGGGGTCCCACGGGCAGTGTTGCCTTGGGCCGCCTGACGGGACTGGCACGAGAGCAGTCATTAGATACCACGGCATCCGGTTACGATGTTGTGAAGTTGTCATTTCGGACACTGGAAGATGTCCACCGGGGAGATCTGACCGAATTACTGAAACAACACCTGTTAGCCAGTCGAGAAGCAGCACAGAGCTAAGACGTAACATCTTGTGGCCTGAAAGGAGACCATGACCAGTAAAGCCAGCCAATCTGAACGGGAACCGTTGATTGACCCGAACTTTCTCTTTCGCTTTTCAGTTCCCTGTCTATGGTCCAAGGGATCCTGGACAGAAAAAGGGGTTCAGTTAAGTAAGAAATACCTGGTTCCAAGTTTTGGCGAATTGTTGCAGCGTCCTGTTTTTGCCGACTTGCGAATTGGCTGGAATGAAGACGGTCTGCTATTTACACTCCGTGTATCAGGTAAAAAGAACACGCCCTGGTGTCGATCTACGCGAATCGAAGATAGTGATGGACTGCAAATCTGGATTGACACGCGAGACACGCACACCACGCATCGGGCCGGTCGTTTTTGCCATCGGTTTGTCTTTCTTCCCTTCGGTGGAGGGGCGCGTCAAGAAGAGCCTCTGGCAGACTGGCTACCAGTCGCCCGGGCGCGGGAGGCACCACGTCCTGCTAGTCCTGAAGATCTTGCGGTTCGCAGTGAACAGCGTATAGATGGTTACGTACTGGAAGGTTTCATCGCCGCGGCAGCCTTGACCGGATATGATCCACAGGAACATCCACGATTAGGATTCACCTATGCCGTGATTGACCGTGAACTGGGCTGGCAGACGCTGAGCTTGGGTCCGGAATACTCGTTCCGTGAAGATCCGAGTCTGTGGGGTACCCTGGAACTGGTTCGTTCCTGATGCCTGCAAGCAAAAAAGAAGAAGACCGCCAGCCGGCAGGCTGACGGTCTTCTGGCTGTTATCGATTACCGGCAGACCTTTGCTTGTTTCTAGCGAGGTCACACCGGAATGAGCTACTCTTCTTTCTCTTTCAGTTTACAGCAAAGCGGGGCCCCTTTGTTGAGTTCACACTTTGCACAAACTTCAGCATCGTCCTGGCAGCACTTTTCTGCCCCTTTAACTTCACCACACTTGCCGCAGAGTACTTTTCCGGCCACATCGGCCTGCTTCAGTTTGCAGCACAGCGGAGCACCCTTAAGGAAACCACAGTCCTCGCACTTGTCTCCAGCCTGACAACAGGAGTCACTGCCCTTGTAATGACCACAGTCGCCACAGAAATTAGCGACGTCCAACTCTTCCGCAGTGTTCGTTGCGTCGGCACTTGTCCCATCATTTGTTCCGCCACTGGCTCCCGTCTCGTCGTCCCCTCCACAGCCGACGAGCAACAGGCTCGTAAGCAAGATTACGTTGATCTGACAAAACCACTTTTTCATGATAGTCATCCTTTTGGAGATTTACGGTAAGGCCGAACCTTAAGGTTCGGCAATAGAATTCCTGTAACAACGGTAATTTGGAATGTTGTTGCGAGCAGGGCAAGAGAAAGTATTCACAGATCGCTTTTAAATCATCGATCCAGTGTCACCACAGTTAGATTTCTGCCGCCATATCGCGTGCGTGGTAGCTGCT
>JAYGDG010000574.1:0-6747 GCA_046583015.1 Pirellulaceae bacterium
GATGCCGAGAAGAAGGAGAAGAAGTAATGCAAACTGTTCTCCGCATCGGAATCCTGACAATCGCCCTTTCTGCCGGCAGCTTGTTGGCTGCCGACGCCGACTTCGCTCGCGAAATCCAGCCCTTTCTCAAGAACTACTGCCTGTCCTGCCACGGCCCCCAGCAACAAAAGGGCAAGCTTCGCTTCGACCATCTCACTGCCAGCATGGGCAACCGCCAGGAGGCTGAGCTTTGGGCCCGTATGCTGGAAGCAATCGAGTTTGGCGAAATGCCTTCGGACACGGCCAAGAAGTTTCCTACCAGGCAAGAGGCCCGCTTCGTGCAAGATTGGATCTCCAGGACTCTCGACCAGGCCGGCTTGAAGGTCGAGCAAAAGCAGGACAAGGAAGGTTACGGCAACTTGGTCTCTCATGAACTGCTCTTTTCCCCCGCCGAGAGCAAACGAACGATCGACGTGGCCGCTCGTCTCTGGCGGATCAGCCCACAGGCGCTCGCCAACACCCTGCGAGGTGCCCGCATCGTCTCGAATCCCTTTGCCCTGGAGAAGCCTCACGGAAATTTCCGCGATTTCAAGGGGAAGTACCTGTTCAATTCCCTGATGGCCGAGCAGGTCACCGAGTTGGCCCTGGCTCACTCCGACAAGGAGTCTAAGAACGCCCGCAAGATGATCGTTGAACTGCGAAAAAAGGGGAGCACGATCGACGAAGCGAACCGCGAAGCGATCAGGCGGCACTACAACAACGTCCTGCGACGGTCGCCCACGGAGCAGGAGATGGACTCACTGTTGGCGCTGCTTAAGAAGGTGGACGCCGAATTGGGAATTCCGCGCGGCCTGCAGGCTGCCTACGCCGCCATCATCTTGCAGCCGGAGACATTGTTCCGCTTCGAGGGGACGGGCGCGGCCGATGATTCGAACCTGGTCAGTCTTTCCCGGCGGGAACTGGCTACGTCGCTTTCCTACGCCCTCACAGATCTGCCGCCGGACAGCAATATGCTGCGAGCCTTCGAGAACGATAAGTTGTCCCCACGGGAGATTCTTCGGGCGGAGACCCGCCGCCTGCTGGAGGACGAAAAGCGACCGCTGGCCAAAAAGCGGTTACTACAGTTCTTTCAAGAATACTTCGATTACCGGAAAGCTGAGGACGTCTTCAAGGACCAGCTCCCGGGCCATAAGCACTGGGCACCGGCGCTGGTGTATGATCTTGATGCGCTGGTGATGCATACGCTGGACAAGGACAAGCAGGTCTTCAAGACATTGCTGACCACTCCTGATTATTTGATTTTTGTTAGGAGCCACCGGGATCACGGCAATCCACTCGTCTACAACTTACCACCGGACTGGAAACCTACGCCCCAGCCGGTACGATTCCCGAAAGACCAGCGGATGGGTGTCCTGACTCACCCGGCCTGGCTGGTGGCCCACTCGGGGAATTTTGACAACGACCCCATTCGACGGGGGCGGTGGATTCGCTACAAGCTGCTGGGAGGCAATATTCCTGATATCCCCATCACCGTGGATGCCAAGCTGCCCGACGACAAAACGATGACCCTCCGTCAGCGCATGCACGTAACCCGCGCCGAGTCTTGTTACAAGTGCCATAGCAAGATGAACCCGCTAGGGTTGCCTTTTGAATTGTACGACCACTACGGCCGTTTTCGGCTTCAGGAATTAGAGAAGCCCGTTGACACCAGCAGCATGGTCGTCAACACGGGCGTTCCCGGAGTGGACGGGAACGTGAAGACACCGTTCGAGTTGATCGAACGGCTGGCCAGTTCCACTCATTGCGAACAAGTCTTCGTACGCTACGTATTCCGTTTCTTCCTGGGCCGCAATGAAACCCTGGGGGACGCCAGGACCCTGCAGGATGCCCACCGTGCTTATGTCGAAAATAACGGCAGCATGCAGGCCCTGGTCGTATCCTTGTTGAGCTCCGACTCGTTCATGCTGCGGGCCAAAGCTGGCCCGGCAGAAAAACCCCCAGCACCTTCAGGGGAGTAACTCTCCTGCGGAGAAAAAAAATGCCGATCCTTGGCGCTCATATGTCGATCGCAGGCGGTTTTAACAAAGCTGTCGAGCGCGCTCATGAAGCAGGCTGCGACTGTGTGCAAATTTTCAGCAAGAACAATAACCAGTGGCGCGCACGGCCGATGCCCGACGGGGCCGCCGACCAGTTTCAGCAGCGCTTGCAAGAACTTAATATCACCCATCCACTGATTCATACTTCCTACCTGATCAACCTGGGAAGTCCCGAAGAAGGGCAATGGCAACGTTCGGTCGAAGCACTAGTCATCGAAATTCGTCGAGCCGACGAATTAAAGATTCCCTTTGTGGTTGTCCACCCGGGAGCCTTTACCTCCAGCGATGAAGCGAGTGGCATTCGACAGATTGCCCTGGGACTCGACGAATTGCACCGGCAAACAGCCGACTTGGAGAGCCGCGTATTGCTGGAGACTACTGCTGGCCAGGGAACCAATCTTGGCTGGCAATTTGAACAGTTGGCTGCCATGTTCGACCAGGTCAAAGACCCGGACCGCGTCGGCATTTGCGTTGACACGTGTCATGTCCATGCAGCCGGATATGCGTTGAGCAGTCCCGAGGATTACGAGCAAACCTGGAAATCCTTCGAAGCAGTCCTGAGCATCGATCAAATCCACGCCATTCACTTGAACGACAGCAAGCGAGAATTGGGCTCACGCGTGGACCGACACGAGCATATTGGGCAGGGGGAAATCGGCCTGGAAGCTTTCCGGATTCTCATGAACGACCCACGGTTTTCAGAAATACCGATGTACCTGGAAACTCCCAAGCAGGATCCCGCTGGGGGCGAAGCGGGCGATCAACTCAATCTCCAAACGCTGCGCGACTTGATCCAGTAACACTGGTGAGACGACAGGTTTAATCGAGCAACCGAACTTTAACTAAGTCGACCGTCTCGTGATCCAAGCGAACCACATCACCGTCGGGGAGTTGAAAGGTCCAAATAGCACCGTCTTCTTCCCGAGGTCCCGTCTTAATGGTCATACCAACTTGCAGCTTGGTTGCTGAAGCTTCACCGGCCAACTGAACAACTTCTGCCTGGTGTCCCTCTCGCAGCAAGGCAGCCTTGACTGGTTCACCGGGAACCAGGTGCACAAAGTCTTCGGGGATTTCCGAACCGTGTGGATCTTGCAGCGGATGGCCAAGTTTATCATCCAGGTAATCAACTGCTTCCTCATCGTGAAGATGTTCCAGCAGATGTGCCTGCTCGTGCAACTGGTCCTCCGGCATTCCCAGTTGTTGCAAGTACGTTTCCCACAAACGGTGTGCCCGCAGGAGCCGCCGACCTTCGGTTACCCCGGATTCCGTCAACTCGACATTTCCTTCACGCACCACTGCCAGTTCTTGCCGCCGTAACCAGCGAATTGCTTTGCGAACCCGTTCATCTCGTCCGGCCACGACGCTCAGTACCTCGTGGACTTGCATGGTTGCTTCGGGACTTCGCAGTACACAACCGAGCACATCCTCCACGAGTTGTTGCGGCACCGATCGGCGACGCCGCAACCAGTTAGCCGCCAATCCATAACGGGGCGCCACGAGAAAAACCAGCAGGAACTGGACAGCACTGGCCACCACCACCGCCGAACCGGGTGCCACGTTGATCTTTTCTGAAACCAGGTAACCGACCAGGAAGCTAGTCCAGCCAAAAAAAGCGGCAGTCGGTAACATCCTCGTCAGACGGTCACACAGCAAGTAGGCTGTCGCCGCTGGCGTGATGAGCAGGCCTACCACGAGAATCACCCCCACCACGTGAACTCCGCTGACAACCACCAGGGAAGTACAGGTCGTCAACATGTAGTCCAGTGCGAGCACGTTGATGCCAATCGAAGCCGCCATCACACGATCAAAGGTAATCAACTGCAGTGAGCGAAACGTCAGGATTACGAAGGAGAAGACCACGACCGCCACAAAAGCCATCATCCAAAGATCCGTGTCACCAACTCCCAGCAACTGGCCCACGATAAAATGGTACAGATCGATGTGAACATCCTGGCTAAAGAGCGACAACAGCAGCCCACCAAAAGCAAACACACCGGTATACATGATGCCGATCAGGGCATCTTCCTTGACTCGCGAAAACCGTGAAACGGTCGTCACCATGGCAACTGTGAAAAAGCCAGCCAGGACTGCTCCGATCAGCATGGCCGGTGCATGGGCTTCGGTATGAAAAATGCGTTTCATGAACAAGTAGCCGCAGACCACGCCAGCGAGCATCGAATGGGCAACGGCGTCGGCCAAGAATGACGTGCGGCGCAGAACGATAAAACAGCCGATGACACCACAAACCGTCGAGACCAGCGTACCAGCCAACAAGGCTTTCAAGAGATGGGGATTCTGCTGGTGGAACGTTACCAGCGATTCATAAAGAGATTGCATCAGGGACCATCCTCTCGGTCAGCAGGCGAAGAGGTTTGTCCTGCCCCCTGTCCCGGCGGCGGATCCAAATGCGCAAAAACACGCAGTTTCCCTTCGTAAACTTCGCTAAGCAACTCCGGATGCAGTACATCGGAGGGCTTCCCGTAAGCGAAAAGACGTTGTTTCAAGAGGATCAACGTATCAAAATACTCGCCGGCTGTGGTCAAATCATGATGCACAACGACCAGCGTCCGTCCGGAGGACCTGGTATCTTCCAAGACTTCCAGGATGGCACGTTCAGTTGCCGCGTCAACACCGGCAAACGGTTCATCCAGCAAGAGAATCTCAGCTCCCTGGGCCATCGCTCGGGCCATAAAAACACGCTGCTGCTGACCACCGGAAAGCTGTCCAATCTGCCGATCGCGATAGCGCGTCATACGGACCATTTCCAGCGCCTCGTCGGCGATGTCGTGATCCTCGCTACTAAGGCTCTTCCACCAGGGCGCCTTGCCGTACCGTCCCATTAACGCCACTTCGCGAACCGTGACAGGAAAATCCCAGTCGACACTACCACGCTGGGGCACATAGGCGACTCGTCCCTTCGATTTTTCAATCGATTCACCAAACAAACGAATGGTGCCAAAGTCCGGTCGCAAGAATCCAAGGAGGGCTTTAATGAGCGTCGATTTCCCTGACCCATTGGGGCCAATGACACCGGCCAATTCACCAGCTGGAATACTCAGCGACACGTCCAGCAGCGCCGGTACCGGACCGTAGCTGACCGTCAAGCTCTCGACCTCGATCGCCGCCGGCTCGGTCCGCTGAACTTGATCGGACTTATTTTGCGGTTCAGTGGTCATGTTCTTCAGACTCGTTCTTACTGTTAATGGCAGGGACATCGATCACCAGCTTGCCCTGAATCGGTTCACCAGGTTCCGCCCAGAGCGTCTTATCCACCAGTAGCACGCGATCACGAAACAGTTGCACTCGGACAGCAGCTCGCCGAAGAGCAACTTCTCCAGCACTCGTCGAGTCAAAACCGACATCTCCCACGCCGACCAGGATAAACAACTCATTCTCGCCCGCTACAAATCCCGTTAACGAATCAATCACGATCGGCTCGAGTGCTGAAATGACTTCTTCCTTGCGGATTAACACGCGATCCCCCTGCTGGGGCAAGTTGACGAGCAGCGAAGTCGACTCAAAAGCATCAGGCTGAGCATCCTGGGTTAAGGTCAATTCAAGTCGAAAATGCCCGCTGGCAGCAGCCTCGGGTGGCACATTGTGGACATATCGCGGCAGGCCCTTAACGAAGAGCATATAGGCCTGCACCGAACCGAGAACCACCAGGCTTAAGACAAGTGCCAGCAGAGGTCGCATAATCTACGTTCCGCTGCCGGGCCCTGCCGGCAACGCCTTATGACTTCTTCTCGTGGAAGATCGTCATCCGTGACAGCTGATTACTTCAATCCCTGGACGATGGTCAACACATTTTCACGCATCATCCCAAGGTAGTCTTCACCAGCGGTTCCAGGCTCTCCCATGGAATCGGAATATAACTTTCCGCCAATTTGCACTCCAGCATCGGCAGCAATTTGACGAATCACTTTCGGGTTCACACTGGTTTCCACAAAGATTGATTTGACTCCAAATTTACGAATCGACTCCACGGCCGCACGACGTCGCTGCGGTGTCACGCCACCACCAGATTCCTGTCCGATACTCCAGCCAACTGGAGCTGCCGCGGTAAATCCATAGTCACGGCAAAAGTAATTAAAAGCATCGTGACTGGTAACCAGTTGCCGCTGCTTTAAAGGCAACCGATTACACTCGCGCACAATCCATAAGTGGAGCGTTCTCAGCTGAGCTCGGTAGAGTGCTCCGCGGGCTTCGTATTCCGCACTGTGCTCTGGATCAATATTGCAAACAGCCTTAACGATGTTCTCGACGTAAATCGCTGCATTCTTGGGAGACAACCAGGCGTGAGGATCCAGGACTTCCGAACCATCTGAAAGCAACTGCAACGACTTCACTCCCTCGATACAGCTGTAAATCGGTTTACCAGCATCCTTGGACAGCTTTTGCATCCAGTCATTACCTTCCAGGTGCCAACCGTTCTCCAGGCACCACGAGAGATGGTTCCGATTGTTACTGTTGATACTCTGAATTACGCAGCGCTCTTCGCTAAAGATGAAAAACGAGAAATTGCAGGCCAAGCGCCTGCGTTTGCCGTTCCAACGTCAACCTCAATTACACCAGCAACAGGTGGTATTTGGGAACGCGTAGACATCAACACGCAACGGTGGACGTTGCGAGTTTCTTGTGAGAACGCACTTTCAATGAACATTGGCTTTGG
>JAYGDG010000589.1:0-1656 GCA_046583015.1 Pirellulaceae bacterium
ATCGTTAAAACGAAAGGAGTAAAAGACGTCCAGGCCACGCTTGCGGGCTTCCCGCACGACGATCTTGGGCGGGTCATTTCCTTGACCGATCCACTTGTCGATATAGGTTCGTGGTTTGCCTGACCGAACCCCGGTTCGCTCCAGCACCTGGCTGTCGTAATTGGCCGTGTTACCACCGGCTCCATCGCACCAGAAGAGTGCCTCCACATGACTTTTTTCCAGCGGCCCGAAGAGATTTTCAATCCACTGGTTCAAATCCCCCTGGGCATCCTTGGCGACGGCATGACCATCGCAGTTAAAGATCACGCGATAGCGTTTGACCGGCTGCTGATCGGCAGCCGCTGCGAACAGGGAGCAGGAGAGAGTCAGCATTACCAAGCAGATTTGTCTCATGACCTTTATTCTACTTGATTACGCCGCCCGGGTGTGAAAAGCCATCGGTTTCGGCCCGCTCGCAACTGCCAAAAGCCGGGCCTTGATCGCGATCAGGCGATCATTGATGCCACCAGGTAGGTGCCGTAGCCCGCTCCTCCGCAGACGAGCAACCAGAGGCTCATCCTAAGCTGTCCCCCGTAGTATTCCCGCCATGTTTCACTACCTCTGTATCGCTGGCAGAAATAACCCAGACTGAGCGAAAATTCCCGGGTCGTCCCAAACCAGGGTTTAAAGAGGGCAATCATGAAGGCAATGCAAGTAACCACTCCGAAGAGAATGGCCGTCAGGGATCTGCCAGGCGTTTCGTTCGCTGCCTGGTCCTGGGACGCCTTTATCCGCTCGTTTTCTTGCACCTGTTGTTCCAGGTAATCGTCGAATTCAGCATCCGTTAGGCTGAAGCCGAACTCCTGCAAACTAACCGCATCCTGTGCCGCTGCCGTGGGCAGCTGCCCCAGGAAACTGCCGGTGATCAGTAAGCCAGCAACCAGGCACATTATGTTATGTCGCATAGAAGCGAGAGTGCTGTGTTTACCTGTGGCTGGCTTGATCATCGGATAGTTCCTGAAGTTTTCGAGTCATCACCTTGCTGACTCAGTGACTATTACAGGTTCCAAGCCGGGTTCTTGCGCGAAAAAGGTGAAATAACAGACCATATTTTCGATTGAACTTGCCAAGCGGTTTTCCCTGTCGTTACAATCAAGATCGCACCAACTGCCTTCTTCTCAGGGGTAGAGAATGATGACCGGGACCGAACACCAACCAACACATGGCCACCGTGACGGAAACGTCATTGGCAAGTTGCTGCTGGCCCTCGTCATCCTCTCTCCACTCTCCGTACTCGGCGAAGGGTTTACTGCCGAGACCCCCGAAGGCGCGCTCTATGACACCAGGACGCATTACTACGAACCGATGCAGCAGAAGGTCCTCCTAAGGAAAGAGTACAAGAACATCAGTGCGGAAGAAAAGAAAGCCGCTTACGCGGAACTAGGAATTCAACTGGGGCCACGAGACTTAGACAAGTGGCTATTGGCCCAGCAAAGATGGAAGCAAACACTAGCGGAACGACGCGAGCGTGCTGCCGAATTGTCGGTCCAGCGACGCAAAGACCGGCTCAGCCAACCACGACCTCTTCATAACTACTATTACGCTCGTGCTGACTATGGTTCCTATTACCGCCCCATGACCTACCGTAATTACTGGTACAACGCGAGGAGGGGTTCG
>JAYGDG010000613.1:0-3837 GCA_046583015.1 Pirellulaceae bacterium
GGCTGAGATTGCCGACTTGAATTTCCTCACCGAGGACTTCAACTGGGACGACGTCGACAACCTGGGCGATGGCCTGGAAGCCCTCTTCACCGATCTGCAAGATGTGGTCACCGACACGGAAAATTGGGCCCATGACAATACCAATGCAGAAGACCTCTTAACGCTTGACGAACAAGGCTGGCTGAGCGAGTTCGACACGGGCGATGCCACGCTGGCTGACTTCATGGCTGACCAAATGGAGACGGCCGCCGCCGCAGACTGGCTGTTGCAGGGGGGGGATGATGTGGCTGCCCTGGTCGACGCTATCCAGGCAGATCTCATCAACAATGGGACTGACTTCGTGGAATTCGTGGATGAATACTTTACTGACGAAGCTGGTTTTCTTGGCCTGGTTGATGACCTGATGGACGGGTGTGTCAACGGCGAGATGCACCATGGAGATCAAATGGCCGTCGGTGGTGAAACCACCGGGTCCATTATCCAGATTGATGAAACTACCTCGTTCGAACTGGACTTCCACAACGACCCGGAGCTTCTGGCAGTGGCCGAAGCACTGCACGAACAGCCGGTGATGGTCTTTGGAACCCTCTATAAAATCGAGGGTGTTGAAATCCCCGAGCGTACGATCATGGATGTCCAGATGATTGTTCCCCAGGAGAAGATCACCGATTTGGCCACCACGTTTGAACAACTGGATCTGCCCCTGGGCGATTCACTTGTCGGTAAGTTTGAAGAAATATATATGGACAACGTGGACCATTACGCGGATCTTATTGCTGACCTACCGTTTAGTACCGGAATTACCGCATCCACCTCGTACGATATGTATGTCCGCACATAATACCGCCGGAGCGTTATTGAACAACTCAAACAGCCTGTCGGATTTTCGCATCCATTGATTTCCATGATCTTACCGACTCGGCCGTCTGATACGCGAGAACCCGTGCTTCACGGTCGCGTTTCTGTCCCCGTTGACAGGTCCTGATGGCTACGGTTACTTCTGCGCTTGCCACTGCAATAAGAGTGGCAGTAGAAACAAGTTGCCCAGCAGGCCGCCCAACATGCTGAGGCCGACCAGCACTCCGAAATAGATGATCGGAACAAACTGGCTGGTGCAAAGAACGGAAAAACCGACAACCAGGGCCAGCGTAGCCAGCACGACAGAGAATCCCACCGTGCGGTGGGAATGCTGCAAGGCCTCCTCGACCGATCGTCCGACCCTGCATTCACGCTGAAACGAGGTGATGTAGTGGATCGTGCTGTCTATGCTCAACCCCATGGAGACAGCAGCAATCATCACGGCCCCCATGTTCACGTTGACGCCAACCCAGCCCATACCGCCCATCACCACGAGGATTGGCAGCATGTTCGGAACCAGGGCGATCATGGCCAGGGTTACACTTCGAAAAGCCATTGCCATCATCAAACCAATACCCAGGCAGGCAACCAGGAAACAGATCCACTGATCCCGCAGCAGGCTCTTGATCAAATTGGTTAAGAGGACAAAGAAGCCGGTCACTTCAGCGGTTCCCGTGACATCCGATCCTGCGGCGGCTGCTGGAAATTCCTCGCCACTGATCCGTTCCACTTCCTGGATCAACCACAGTTTATCTTCAGCCGGCTGCCTCTCTCGACTGCGGAGCATGATTCTCAGGTAGTAGTCCGCCGGATGGTCGGGATCCTGCCCCCGAATGGCACGAACAAATCCGGGCATGGCGGCCTGCATGAGGATGGCATTTTGTTGCAGGCTGAGGACCTTGCTCATCGGCTGCTGTTGCCAGGCACGCAACCCGTCGACCATGCTGACGACACTGGTCAATGCCGGTCGTGGTTCTCTACCAGGCTGATCCGGCATACGCAGTTCGCGCAACCGCTGCTGTAAATGCTGTACACGATTGACATACTTCTCATCCATCCACCGCGGTGCGGGGACCAACAGGTCCCAGGATCCCGATCCTCCCAGGTGATCTTCGATGAAACGATAGGCACCGACAATTTCACTGTCTTGACGGAAGTTACGCGTGAAATCGGTCTCCAGTTTGAGTCGTGGCAGCCCACAAACTGCCAGGATGCCAATCACCACGGCTGCACCGGCAACCCACTTGCGACGGCGCTTGACCCAGCCCACCAGTTGCCCCAATTCGTTGATGAGTCGGTCTCGTCCCCACACGAACCTGGGAGATTGCTTGCTGGCACCCAGCAAGACAGCCCCAGGGACGATAAGGACAACACCCAGTAGTACCAGCAGCGATCCCAGGGCCATCATGAGGCCGAAATCTCGTACCGGACCTACCTGGGCAAGCGACAGCGCACCAAAACCGACCGCGTCGGTGCAACATGTCCAGAAGACGGGGGCGGCGAGATAGTTGATGGATTGCTGCAGTGACTCCGTGGGACCCAGTTGTCGGGAGCGGGCCAGTCGATACCGAACAGCAATATGAACCACCGTCGCAATACCGATGACGGTGATCAGCGCGGTCAGCATGGAACTGACCATGCTCAACTGCAATTCCAGTAAGGTCAAGATCGCCCGCGTAATCAACAGTGTAAACTGAACCACCGCGACGGCAATCAACGCCCAGCGAAAACTCTGGAAACAGGCGAGAATAACCAGCGCCAGTAACCCGGTTGAAAGCCAGCCGAGCTTGTTTCCGTCTTCTTCCACGAACCGAAAACCATCCACGACCATCACCGGTTCACCGGCGATCATCCCTGCCGGTAAACCATCGGGAAGTTCCTTGGCAACACGCCGGATCCGTGCAATCGTCTCGGCACGTGTCACCACGGCCACCGCCTCCGGCTTCAACATACATACCACGGCAACCGTTTTCCCGTCAGTCCCGTGCGTCACTCCGCGGAACATCTTCAAGAGGGATCGTGCCAGCGGATCATGCTGGTCCAGGATGGGTGCCGGCGATCGCGGTCGCGGAGAAGTGAACTGCTTGACAATCGCCAGCTTCTTCAACATGTCATCCAGAAAGGCCAGGCTCAGGATCTCCTCGATTCCCGGCACGTCCTGCAACAGCTCGCTGACCTTGCGTACACGAGCAATCCCTGCCCCCTGGGAATCCATCAATGCATCATCCTGGTAGACGAGCAAGACCACTGCATTGCCACCAAAAGTTCGCTGCAGTTTACGAAAAGGTGGCAACAGGGGATCATCGGCCGAAAACATGTTCTCCAACGAACGATCAAACTCGAGGCCGCCCGAGAGGGGAAACGTCAAGGCGGTAATAGCAGCAGCCAGCAACAACAGTGGCCAGCGCCAGGCCATCAGCTTCGTCCCGATCTTCTGCCCCAGGTTTCTTTCCACTCCAACAACTCCACTCGAATCCAGATTGACCCCGGAACCCCGGGCATGTTATCCACTACACCACCCGGTCAGCCTCAGGATACCAATGCTACAATAAACCTCCACCGCTTTCGATCATCAAGTTGACCATGTCGCACCTTACACCTCTACTGCCGAAAACCGCACGGCTTGACCGAATGCTGCTGGCCGTCTTGCTGGTGGGACTGCTGGTTCGCGGTACCATTCTCTGGCAATACCGTGACACGTTAACACGGGATGATGACAATTACGGAGAAATCGCCACCAACCTACGTCAGCAGTCCGTCTTCGGTCTGGGCCAGCAAACAGCCACGCCAACTGCCTTTCGCCCACCACTCTATCCTCTGCTGCTGGCAGTGACGATGATCTATGAAGAGATCACGCCCCTGCAAATCGCCCAGTTGCACCTGATCCTGGGACTCGCCACCATCCTGCTGGTCTATCAACTGGCTCGGCAGTATCGGCTGCCAAAAGCAGCGCCGCTGGCTGCACTGCTGGTCGCCATC